>NZ_JBIEKD010000031.1:0-32088 GCF_043496955.1 Thalassobacillus sp. B23F22_16
CCGCAAACAGGGTTAGGCATACGGAACCTGCCCTGTTTGCGATTTAGAGTGCCAGGTGTTTATTGTTCGGATGTGCAAATGGAAAAATAATGTTAAATAAAAAGAACAGGTTCACCTGTTCTATCTGTTTGGTCTTTATTCTGTTATCTTTTGATCTTTGCAATCGTGGGAGCGTTAAGAAAAGAGCAGGAACTTACAAACCGTTATAAGTTGGCTACTTTCACGAACTTGGAAAGTGGCCGACTTTTACGATTTGTAGTTATCGGTCTTTTTAGGTCACAGCGAGATGTAATTTAATGTTAGACAAGCGTTCTTTGCTTGCTTACAGTAAATTAACAGACCCTTGCGGTTGCCCCGAAGTTCCTTTTAGTTATTATACGAATTGTAATTAACGCTTTAAAAGCCCTAACCGGATATCTATTGCTGCCTTAAAAACTTTCACGTTCTTATCATCTAAAGAATTTAAACAATCCATCATATTAAAATAATCATAGGAATTAAAGAGATTCAAGCCTAACTGTCCTAATTGTTGCATGGAAGAGGTCAAATCATAACTCACATCAACTTGTGTTCTTTCTTCATAATCCTCATCTAATTCATCTTCACCTTGCTCAAAATGCTTCATTTGCCAATTAATAATCCAATCCAAAGGTGTGTCATATTGATTAATTTCACCTTTAAATTTATTAAAAATCATAGGTAAAGCAGAAATATAACAAGCCGACTGATATTCAGGATCACCCAAAGCCACCGGAAAAACACTTTGTAAAAAATCAAAGTTATCTCGGTGTTCGTCACTTATAAAAAATACATTCTCCATCTTCAAAACTCCCTTTTTCTTTTATTGTTTGAAAACACATAGCAGGATTAATCCTGCTTTCAGTCTTTAGACTGATTAGCGATTGAGTTCAAATAGCTTTCACATGTTTCTTTCAACCAGTATTTAGTTCCTGCTAATTCAAGGTCAGGAGTAGGAATAATCCCTCTGTTTAAATAAGAGTTAAGCATAGGTCGGCTAAAATTCCTTCCATGTAGCTTTTTATGTTCGTTTAAGAAGTTAGCGAAATTCGTTTGATTCATATAATCTGATTCGTCTGTTATGAGGGAAAAACCAGGGTTGTCTCCAAAGTAATTGTCTTTGTAAAAAAACGTCATAATGCTTTCTAAAGCGAGAGAAAGCCAATCTTGATCAAGGTACTCTAATAAATCATATAGGTTGAAATTATTCTGTGAAGGTTGTTCAAAAAACCAAATCATCTTTAGAAATACTTGCTCTGTATCACTCAACTCTTGCAAAGTTTGTTCTTCGAGCAATATACTGTCGCAATCCGGTATATTGTCTTTAAGTGACGGAAAATAATTTATTATTTTTTCAGTTGCTTTTTTCATTGATTACTCCCCTTTCAGTCATTTGCTTACAATGTTAGCATAAAATGCTAACATTGTAAACAGTTTTTGATTACAAAGTAATCTTTTTTAATTTTTGCGTAGCAAAAAAAGAAAGGCTACCTTATAGGTAACCTTTCTCTTTCAAACTATTAAATTTGATTCTGGAATTAACTTTTTCTCCTATCACTAGGTGGTCGAGCAACTGGATGCCTATTAGCTGACCTGCTTCGTGAAGCCTTCTCGTTATATGAATGTCCTCCTGTGATGGCTGGGGATCTCCACTTGGGTGCTGATGTGCTACCATGATAGACGCTGAATTATTCATAATTGCTGTTTTGAACACCTCTCTTGGATGTACAATGGAAGCATTAAGCGAGCCCACATGACATCTATGGACAGCGATTACCCTGTTTTTAGTGTTCAGACACATAACTAAGAAAATTTCTCTGTCATCTTCTCCGATAAAATCATATGCAATATCAGCACCATCTTCCGGGCTTCTAACAATATCATTTTTTACCTGACTTTCCATTACAACCTGCTTCACTCTAACGATTTCATAAACTGTTTCCATGAAAGATTCCTCCAATTATGATATTATTGATTTAATAAGTGAATTATAATTAAGGGGAAGCTCCTACTTCCCCTCGTGAATGTTCAAATCATGTTATGAACATTTGAGAAAAACCAATGAAAAAGCATACTGATAACAAACAATCCGTACCCTATAACAATTAGAGTACGGATTAATTCGTTCTCAAACACATCATACAACTGCAAGAGTACATAGCAACCTGCAACAATAAGTATTACTGTGATGATTAATTCTATTATCAACTGAATCACCTCTCTTTCTTTGTGTGTCACCCAACCAATGTTGGCGAAAACGAGTGTCGAAGGGTCGGCTTGATCTTTAGCCGACTTGCAAGAAAAGTATAGGACACGTATGCTCTTTTATGGTATTTTCGGAAACGTGGTGTGTCCGTTTGAAAACAGTAAAACCCAATGACTTATTGGCACTTACGAAACGTTTTTTGTTGAGTTAGTGCCAGTTAGCCTACTTGGTTTTTCAGTTTTCATTTACTTTTCGCTAGCCCTTGACCGAGTTATGAGCCAATCATTATACTTGGGAGACACAAAGAAGGATGATACAAAATTCCACCACTAACAAAAGCATAAGAGACAGCAGTTTCTTTTTGTTTCGGGTTCGATACCCGATAAAAAAAGATTAAAAGCGAAAAAGTAATCCTGCAGCCAATCGTTTTATATTGGCCGCAGGATTATTATTTTGAGCGAATCATTTTAGTGAACTTTTAAAATGATCGGTTTACGAGGGTTCGATACCCGAAGTAAAGCGCATAGGGAAGTATTTAAATAGCATGGAACAAAGCGCAGCGAGTTGACAACGATTTACGACACCAGGAGAAAATTATCCTTTTTATTACGTTTTAAATTATTAATCTACTAATGTTTAAAAAATAACCTTCTTGTCCAAACTTATGGCAAGGAGTTGATATAATATGGCGGTAAAAATGACTAAAGATGAAGCGAAAGAACTTGCTAAAAAAATCAATAAACATAGTAAAAAATATGGTTTTCCTAAAAAGAAAAAATAATTCCTTTTGGTTTATAAAAGGTTGTTTTTTCTTGTCCTAAAGATACATAACTCCCCCCTCCCTTTGCATAGAATAAACTATAAGTCTAGGACACTAGGACAATGTCTTAATGATAAGTGAGGGGTTTTCGTGGTAAAAGTAGTGGGGGAGAGAAAAACGAGAAGCGATAAAAAGCGTGACATAAAACCTTTTATTCCAGTTGAATTATATGAATGTTTTAATCGAACATCTTATGTAACAAATACCCCAATAAAAGATATTGGGGTAATGGTTTGCAAAAGAGGTTTATATTCTGCTGCGGTAATGGAGCTTTTATCTAATCATTTCAGGCGTGATTATTGGGCGAGCAATAATACAATGTATATCGGTGATTCAGAACGTCCACCATTTAAATCACAAAAAGGAATAGCAAAACAACGTATGACTATTCGTTTTTCGCAATCAGATCATGACAAGTTGTCACATTTGGCTTTTTCCTTAGATTCATCCGTTTCATCTGCAACCGGTCTATTGCTTGAAACAGCCTTTAAAAACACTGATGTTATAAATGCCATAATAACTAGCCAAGTCAAAGATGAATTAGACCCTAACCGTATGAAACAACTCCGGGAAATTCTTAAATTCATTAATAAAAACAATCCATATCACGAAAGGATAACTATTGGGGAAGTTACGAGTTTTATTCTCGAAGAATTAAAAGGAACAGCGTTTACAATGTCTGAATCAGTTAAGCATTGGATGAGGAACCTTTAATATCTAAAGAAAAAGACCACCCTTTAAAGGGTGGTTTATCATTTTCAATACATGTTATTGGTCACTGTGGAGATCTCTTTTCATTATTTCAGCTTTTTCTTCTACTGTTTCAGCCCAGGGTACAATTAAGCAGGGGAGTTTTGCATCCTGCGTGAGTTTTAAGAAGTTCCTTCTGCGTTTATCAGGGTTTTGTTCAGTTATTGGCACTCCATCAGCAATGGTTGGCATGAGTGATTCAGCAGTAAATGTTATATTAAAGTCCGAGAATCTAATGAAAGCTTCAAAAGGAATCTCTATGATTGATAGTTTTTCTTTTAAAAAGGGGTTGTCGTTTATTAATTTTTGGGTTTCTTCTTGATCGAGCATCCGTAATAAACAATCTATTTTTCTTCTTTCTTTAATTGGGTCATCTACCTTTCTACCTCGAATATTCACTTCATAATGTCCATATGCATTTCCTTTGTTATCTGTGGTAATACAGGCATGATCTACACCTATTTGTTTATTTTCATCGTTATTTGAAGCGATACGACAGGCTTCAGATTTTCCGTAACCGAAAACCAGACAAACTTTATCATTAATTTCAAATATATCTCCATAAAATATATTGTCTACTCTGCTTGATGGAGTAAAATTATTGTTCATGTAATCACTCCTTATTTACCAAAATCAAATTTTAGTTTGTAATTATCATCCAATTTTAATGCAGCTTGAAAATCGCCCTTTTTCCCTTTAAAGCCTTTGAGTTTATTTGTCTTTCCTTTTTCACATAACGTTTTTATCATTGTTTTACTTAAACTTTTACTTGCCCATTTTTTAGGGAAGGTTACCTTGCAACCATCTTTATATCCTGAACAACCATAAAACTTTCCTTTATCTTCTATTTTACCGTTACAAGATGGACAATTGGCTATTCCCTTCGATTCATTATGTTGTTGTATTTTATTATCCAATGTATCTACTCTTTTTGTTGCATCTTCAATTGTCGATAAGAGAAATTTTTTTATGTTGTTTAAGAAATGTTCCTTTGACCCATTCCCTTCACCTATTTTCTTGAGATATGATTCCCATTTTGCAGTCATAGAAGGGCTAGAGAGTAATGTTCCTTCAACTGCTTCACTTAATATTTCCCCTCTTTTTGTAATGCTGACAATGTTATTACTTATTTTTATATATTTCTTGTCTTTAACTGTTTCAATGATGCCGGATCTCGTTGCTTCTGTTCCGATACCTTCCACTTCTTTTAAAATATCGCTATCTTCTTCATCCTCCACCATTTTTCCGGCAGTTTTCATTAAATTAATAAGCTGACCTTCGGTATATGGTTTCGGGGGCGTTGTGAATCCTTCCACAATGTCTAAGTTAGCATTTACCCTTTCATCCTTGTTTACATTGGGGAGTGGTTCTTTTTCTTTTTTACTATGGCTTTCTTTATTCTCTTTTTTCGGGAATAGCTCTTTCCACCCTTGATGCACTTCAATTTTTCCTTTTGTATGAAACTCAATGTCATTCACGTTTGTAATAATATGTGTTTCCTCGTACTTATAATCTTGGTGAAACATAGCTAATGTTGTAGCCACTACTTCAAAGTAAATATTTCTTTCTTCATTAGATAAATTCTCAATATCATTTTTATTTGGTATGTTTTTGGTTGGCACTAATGCATAATGTTCCTGGACTTTATTTGAATCTACGAATCTTTTATTCGGTTCTCCGTTAGCTTCAAAATTTACATCCATAAGTGTTTGATAATTTTTTATATTATCTTTCAGATATTTAAATTCGGCATCTGTTATGTGGTTACAATCTGTTCTCGGGTAGCTTACTATCTTTTTTTCATATAGTCTTTGTACTGTTTCAAGTACTTTTGATGGATTATATTTCCACTGTTTGTTTGCTTTTGATTGTAATGTTGATAATGAATGCAATTTTGGTGATTTTGTAGTTTTTAGTGTTTTATTAACTTCTTTAATGACAGCATCCTGTGATGTTAATTCACTAATATTTGCTTCATTCAATATATCCTGTATAGTTTCCTTTTTATCTTCTTTAATTTTGGCTTTGCCTTTATAACTTCCATTTTCATGGTGAAATTCAGATTCCAATTCATAGAAAGGTTTAGATACAAATTCATTAATTTCTTTGTCTCGTTGATATATCAAGTAGGTTAAAACCGTTTGCACTCTCCCGACACTGAAAACCCCTTCTACTCCCTTTTGTTGCAATAACAGGGTGTATAATTGGCTACCATTGATTCCTACAAGCCAATCAGCTAATTGTCTTGTTTGGGCTTCTTCAAACATAAGTAGGCTTTTTTTATCGTCTTGTAAATTGTTAAAACCCCTTTTAATTTCATCAACCTCAAGTGAGTTTATCCATAATCTTTTAGTTATTACATTTTTAACTCCTGATTGCATCTTACAAAGTGCGAATATAAGTTCACCTTCCCTATCGATATCAGCTGCGTTTATCAAAATCCCATTATCTGATTCGCACTTTTTGAATTGTTCTTTAACAAATTTAAACTGATCGGCACTCGATTTTTTGGGCTTATATTGGAATTTATCGGGTATTATGGGGAGATTTGAAAGATTCCACTTCCCCCATTCTTCTTTGTATTCCTGTGGCATTTTTAATTCTATTAAATGCCCATAACCCCAGGTGATAATCGCACCTTCTGAAAAAATATCACATGGGTTTAATTCAATGTGGGTCTTATGTTTTTTCTTTACCCGGAAGGCTTCTGAATATGCCCTTGCTTGGCTCGGCTTCTCTGCGAATATTACTACTTTACTCATTTGTTATCATCCTTTCATTGTGATTAAAGCTCTCTTCCATCTGTTCCACGTTTTCTGAATACCTTAGTTCGATCTTTCTTCCTTCTATCATCCATTGAATCTCTTTCTTGCCCTATTGCCTTTAAAACATCAAACAAACCACTTGCAATGTCTTTCGCTTTATCAGCATTATCTTTATAAACTTCCTTACGTTCCTGACTGTCTTGTTGTTCTCCTTGCTGATTGAGATAGTTTGCTTGTTGCTCTTGTTCTTGTTGCAAGTTCTCTATAAACTCATGAGTGTTCAAATTATTCTTTTCATCCTCATTAAGTTTAGAGTACGATTCTAAGGCAGCAAGTTTCACTTCCATTGAAGTATTTTGCAGGGCTTCATTATCAAACGTTTCTTTGACATTCATGTCAATAACAGGCTTTAGCTCACTGAGATATTGGTTATAATTTTCTTTAAGTTCTTTATAACTTTGTATTTTAATAATGGTGTCTTTCATTTCTTCTGGTGTTGCTTTATCTGTATTTTGTTTGCTTAATTTATTAATGGTGCGGTCATAAATATTAATAGAAGTCATTAAGTCTTTAGCCTGTTTCCATGTAGGCGTATAAAGTTGATTTTCGTTATATTTATCCTGATTTTTCATTTCCTTTTTGATCTTATCTTCCGGCAACAGAATGTTATAATCCTTCAACATTTGCAAGGCAAAATACTTTTCATCATAGCTAAAGTCATTGATATTTGCTTTATCATAAACAGCAGCAAATTCTGTATCTGTTAAATGTTTTTGATACCCAAAACTTGTGATAGATGCTTGTTTTAATTCATTAAATTTCTTGAATTCTTCATTGATCTTGGCTTGTGATTCTTTTACTTTTTCCATATCTTTATTCATTTCACTTTCAAAATTATCAATGGAATAACCGAATTTCTTAACAAAATCAGGGTTCTTTTTGTGTTGTTCTTTGATATTATTCAGTAATTTTTCATGAACATTATTCATGACAGACGAACGTTCAATTTTAAGTTTCCATTTGTTTTGATTGCTTGTAAAATCATGGTAAAGTTTGGATGATGATTTATAATCTACATAACCTTTTATTCTGTCTACAAGTAAATTTGTAGCTTCAACATTTCTTTCGTCAACGTGCATATGTTTTCTTAACTGATTCAATTCAGATTTATAATCTCGTTTTGTTTTATAATCTTCCAGGTGAATGACATCAGCAAATTGCTCGTTGTATTTTTTAATTTCTGCATTTTTCTGACCATAATAAGTGACTGGATTATATTCTTTTCCTTCTTGTTCTGCTTCCTGTTTTACTCTTTGTTCATATTGATATTCATTTCGAGTTAAACGAATTTGAGCCTTTTCTAGTCTGCCTTGTTCCTCAAAAGATTTATGACTATATGTTTTATCCAATCCAAATTGAAGTGACTTCTCATTTAATTTCTCTGCCCAATTCTCTCTCCATCTGTTTAATGTTTCTCGTTTATCCCAGTCATTCAATTTAACAGATACCGTCTGTTTCCATCCTTTTTCGTTGTAAACTTGATTCCCATTTTCATCAAGTTTAGGAACACGTTTTGATTTACGTTTCTCCCATTCTCCATGTTCATTAAACTCTCTTACAGTAAGTAAAACATGAGCGTGTGGATTGTTTACATCATCCCTATGAATAGCAACATCAGCAACCATACCTTCATCAGAAAAATTCTCTTTTACATACTCTCTTGTCAATTCAGTTTGTTGTTCTTCTGTCATATCGTTTGGTAAAGATAGAACAATACTTCTTGCAATCCTTGCGTTATTTCTGTTTTCGTATTTCTCAACTTCATTCCACAATCTTTCTCTTTCAAGTGTCCATTCAGGTGCATGATCTGGTTTCATAATAAATGTTTCCGGCTGTACAAATCGTTCTTTGTATTTTTTTGTTTCTCCATCTTTCAAAGAATATAATTTATCTCCTGAACGATAAGCAGCCATTGCAACAGCCGATTGAGTTGAAGCATTAACGGTTTTACAATCAAACATATAATAACCTCTTGCCATGATCATGCACCTCCTTTTTAAATAAATATAAGTCGATGGAATCGACTTTTCCACTATACAAAAGCCCCTGCGGGAAACCCATCGAATATACGAAGTGTATTTTATGTAGCGTGAGCGAAATAAAATCACTGCGTGTAGATGGGCACTGTCATTTGACTGTGACTATTATTATAACACAATGGTTGATTTTGGCAATGGTTTTGTGTATTATTTAATGTAAGATTAACTACTAAAAATTAAGGAGTGATTATCTTGTCAACACAAGCAAGAAATGCCATAAAGCGAAAAAATAAAAAACAAGAAAAACTACTAGAACTAGAAAGAGAAATTAAGGAACTTGAAGAAAAGGCTCAAATTGAACTTGGAAAATATCTTATGAAAACTTGGGATATTGAAGATGATCATGATAGCGAAAAGGTTTTTGATGTTATTGATTCATTAAAGGAAGATGCTAAAAGTCTTTTAAAAGATGAAGAAGGTGATACGGGAAAGTCCGATATGTAAATAACACAAAAGACACTTTAATTTTATTGAAGAAAGCAAAACAGAAATTAGAAAGAGAAAAAAGGAAATGGTATAATTTTATGCAAAATGAAAGAAAAAAAAGAGCTAATCGCTTAATTCAAAAAGGAGCATTACTCGAAAAATACTTTGAGTGTGACCATTTAGAAGTTGAAGAAACAGAAGAATTATTAAAGGTCTTTTCTGAATATATAAATTCAAATAAACCAATTAAATTTATGAAAGGAGATAGTGATAATGAGTAGTGGTGAAGCTGATAAAATAATGGATGTAGCAAGTGATATTGCTATGCGTATATTTCAAAGCAGAAAAAGAGATCAAGAAAGATTATCCCAGGAACAAACAACAGAAGTTGAGGAAACTAATGAATTAAATTCTGATGAAATTTATAAAGAAAGTGGACAGAAGCAATCTGTTAATAATGATGATCTTTCAAGGGAAAAGGTTTATGATGAAATAGAAAACCAAAAGGAAATTTTAAATGAATTTATAGACAATGAAGTTACTGATGAAAAAGAACAAACAACTAATCTTTCTAAAGAGGAATTAGAAGGAATGCTGAACGATCATTTTAAAAAAGTTGAAGCTGCCCTTGATGATTTTGAAAATAAAAATATAGATGCTGATACCTTTAAAGATAAATTAAATAGCTTATCTAATCACATAAAGGCAAACGCTAGATCGAAGTTTAAAACAGTTAAAACTGCAACAGTAAAGCCTGTTAAAGATTTAAAAACTTATGCTAAAAATAAAATTAATAAATTTATGGGTAATATAAATGATCGTTTAAAAAACATGAGTGCTGCCCTAGATAAAAAAACAGGAAATACAGAAAATGAAAACAACAAAACGCAAGAAGTAAATCGTGAAGAAACACGATATACAACTAATCAAAAAGGCTATGAACAAAAAATAGAGAATGCCCTTAACAATAATCCTGATCTCCTTAAATCTGTTCTTGCTTATTCACAAATTAAATCAATGAATAATCATATAGATTCAAGTAAAGAGCGTTTAAGTCAGTTAGAAAACATGGATGTTCAAAGCGCAGAGGAAGAACAAAAACTTAATGATATGAAGCTTAAATTTCAAGGCCACATTAACGAAATGGAGTCAGAAGTAAACGATATTCAACAGTCTTACAACCCAGAAAAAACCTCCGAAAAATTACAAGAAGCTACCAAAGAACATGATACGGAAAATGAACAAAATAATGATAAAAAAGAAACGAAAGAAGTCACTAAAACTAAAGAACTTCAAATGGAAAGATAATAAATATCCCCTTATCTCGCTATAAAGCATAAGGGGTTTTTAAAATCGGTAAAATACCGGTAAATTAACGGCAGGTCTAATGTGTGTTGTCAGAATAAGTCGGCAAAATACCGTTATTTCTTCTTGACATTCGGTAAAATACCGGTATAATAGAATGTAGGAAATCGGTAAAATACCGGTAAATTAATTTAGAGGTGATAAAAAATGGAATTATTCGCTTTAGACTTAGGTAATATTCAAACAAAAATAAAATCAAGCAAGTTAGAAAAGGTTTTACCTAGTAAGTTTGCTTATTATGAGGACTTAGGTAATCAAGACACATCAATTAAAAAGTCTAAACGTGACATTAAGGAGTACAGCGTAAACTATGATAATGATTTTTCTTATGCGTGGGGTGCTGATATAAATGATGCGAAAAAAGTTGATCTTATAGATACCATAGGTTTTGAAAATCGCTATTCTACAACTGAATTTAGGTTGCTAAGTAGTTTTGCTATTGGAGAGCTTGCAAAAGACTTCCAGGAGGCTAAAAACGGCATTTTAGAGGTTGATATTGTCACTGGTGTTCCCACTAATGATTTTAACGAAAAAGCTGTAAAAACACTTATAAAAGTTTTAAAAGCCGATCACAACGTAGTTGTTGATGGGGTGAGTTTGAATGTCAGAGTGAATGAGGTTAAGGTAATTCCACAGCCCATAGGAACTGTATATAACAAAATGTTAGATGATCAAGGGTATATTGTAGAAGATGATTTTGACGAAGAAACAATTTCAGTTGTTGATTGTGGTGGAGGTACAATACTAATCGACACACTTAATAATATGAATTTAGATGAAACCGGGCGTTCACAGGAAAAAGAAGGTGCTCACCACTTATACGATTCTATTATATCTGAATGCAGTAAGGAAAATATCACTTTAACTAAAAATGATATTGAAAAAATACTAAGAGAACAAAAAGACAGATACTACTTCGCACCAAATAAAGATGAATCTATTGAAATTACGAAAGAGGTTAATCGATCTATTACTAAGTACACAAGACAATTAACTAACAAAGTTACTTCAACTTTAAAAGATACTTCTCAAATAGATACTTTATTTTTCACCGGGGGAGGGGCAAACTTAATCAACAAAAAAGAAGTAACAAAAAGGTTTAAACGAGCAATATTTATTGAAAAAAGTGAAACTGCTAATGTAAACGGCTATTATAAGTACGGATTAGCAACAGCAGAGAGTGATCATGATGACTAAAAAGAAAATGGAAAGAATTGAACTTCGTTATGACCCTGAAAAAGATAAAGATATGCTAGATTTTATTGATAACAATGGTTCAACCAGGGCAGGTTTTATCAAGCATGTTTTAAAAATGTACAAAAATCAAATGGAAACAATGATAAAGATGCCCGACGATTCACAAAAGGCAGCAGAGAGTAACAATGAGGAAGAAAAAAATAGCTTTGGTAAAAGAAGGAGAAAACCATCTAACTTAGGTAATGCGTCTTTTTCCAGTAAAGACTTTGAATAATGTTAAAACTTATGTCCTGTCAGCCCTTGTGTTGGTAGGACATTAAATTTAAAGTTTTCCTATATATGGAATGTTATGATGAAACATATAATTTGACAAAACCTGATATCCTTTGCCAAAAGTTTGATATATTGTTATTCTTTATTAAAGAAACATTGATAAAAAAAGACAAAAAAATAAAACCCCTATCCACTAGATTAATTGTTTAGCCGACAATTGCGTGAAAGGGATTTTAGAGAAAACATATTTGTTTTTTGCTACTCATCTTATATTATAGCAAAAAAATAACATATGTAAACAAATAAACCTCTAGTTTCCCTAATTCATGATAAACCATTAAATGTGGTCTAGTGCTTAAGGGATAAATGGAGGTTTTTTAAATGAAGCAATTAAAGCGAGTTGTAATAAAAGAAGAATTAGTTGAACTAACAGGAAAGGTTAATCATGCAATTGTTTTGAATCAAATGATCTATTGGTCAGAGCGTGTCAAAGATTCGGATGATTTTATAAAAGAAGAGATGGAAAGACAAAAAACTTTTGCTAATAGCGAGAGTGAATTAAAAGAGGGTATAGAAAGTGCGTTGAAAAACGGATGGATATATAAGACGGCAGAGGAAATGGTTTCAGAGTGTATGGGAATTGCATCTCGCGCAACAATTAATAGAGTTTTTACTGACCTAGTGAAAAATGGATGGTTAGATAAAAGAAGAAACCCTTTGTATAAGTGGGATAAAACATGGCAATATCGAGTAAATCTCAAAAATGTTCAATCTGATTTACATAAAATTGGGTACTCATTAGAAGGCTACTCCATGTTGAATAAGGATGTTTTTTCTAATAATAAAGGAGATGAACAACCGAAAAATCATGATGAACAATCGAAGGCTCAAACTGAGCAATCGAGTAATCAAAGTGAGCAATCAAATGCGCAGAATGAGCTGTCGAATGAACATAGTGAGCAAGCTATACCAGAGATTACTCCAGAGATTACTCCAGAGATTACTTCAAAGAATCAAATCATAGATCAGGACATGCTATGGAATAGCTTTGAAAACATTACTCTAGCAGTCTCTCTAAAAAACCTGATTGATGAATTAAATTATCATTCAATTAATTTAAAAGACATTCAAAAATCATTTGATAAACACGCCAATCAGATTAATGAAAAAGAGTTCGGTTTTATTTTAAAAAATGTAATAACTTATTATGCAGATAAAAAACAGAAGATAAAAAACATTACCCCATTACTAAACAAGTCGATTTCTAACTATTATTCTGATAAACTAGCAAAGGAAACAAATGTTCGTAAAAGTAATGAGGTTATTCCTGATTGGTTCACTAAACAAAAGGAAGAAGAACGTAAGCAAAAAAACGAAGAGATATTAAACAAACAAATTGAAGATTACTCGAAATTCTCTGATGAACAATTAGTTGAACTTTATGATGGTCTTAAAAATTTAAAAGATGTACCTACATACTCTGAAAAATTCAATACTCTACAAAGGGAAGTTTTTAATCGTGGAAAATCTCTAAGATTTTAACCTGAATAATTTTATTGAAATAAAAAACCCATCTTAAAGATGGGTTGGTAGTTATTAAAACAATGAATTAATTATTCAGTTTCATTGCAATCTTTTCTTGTAATTACACCTGCCGATCTTTGGAACTTTAATCCGGTCGCAAGCAAGAAACGCATTGCATCTGTTCTGGTATTAAAACGGTACTCTTTTGAAAATTGGTCGATCTCTTTTAGAAAATCTTCATCTAACCTTAAGTGTACTGGCTTTAGCTCTTTTCTTTCACGATCTGACGTCATAATTACCCTACTTTCTTAGAATAAAATGGTTAATTTGTATTGTATCACAATTAATAATAGTGTATAATGTACTTATTAGATATCTTAATGATACCTTATAGATACATTTTTGCAAATAGCTTTTAGTAAATTTAGGGGGTGCATAAAGATTGTTTGAATCACTTAATAATTTGCTAGACACAGTTTTTGATGAATTTCGGTCATTAGGTATTACGATTTTCGCCATTGGTATTATTGTGATGGCAGCATTAACTGCGTTCGGTGGTGAAGAAAACAAACGCTCTTTCCAACGTGGGTTTATAGTTTGTCTTGTTGGAATTGTTGTGTTCTTTCTTGCAAAGCCGATCATTACCTTTATCAGGGATGCACTGTAATATGCGGTGCTCCCTTTTTGAAAAGGAGTTGGAATTTTGGAACAAGAAAGCACTGTATTAAAAAAACAAAGATTAAGAGAAGAAGGAAAAATCGAAATACCAATGGCGATTGACCCTGCCAGGTATTTTATAGGTAATATAAGGTGGAAAGACGTAGTATATACCGCCCCATTCGCTGTTATAACGGTTTTTTCCATTATCATTTTGAATCAATCAGGAAACCTGAATACATCAACATTCCTTTTTTCGTTCTTGCCCCCTATTATGGCATTGACTTTCTTTTGGGTAAAGCACCCGTATAGAAGAAATATCTCTTTTATAACAACAATTTGGTGGCAAATACAGTTTAAGAACTCTAAGAAAATATATGAGTTTACTAAGGAGGAAAATGAAAACATGAGCGAAGATATAAGATCTCAACTTGGTGTATTCAATATAGCTAATGATTGTATAGAAACATTGGATAATCGTCTGATTAAGGTTGTGGAAGTATCAAGCATTAATTTAACTGGATTAAGTGAAAGGGAACGTAATAGAGTTTATTCGAACTATCAAACGTTTTTAAATAATTATCCATACAGCTCTTTCCCTATACAGACTAAACAATTTTCTAAACCCATTAATTTAAACAGTTACCTTGAATGGGTAAGAGATAATGCTGAAAAAGACGAAGATAAATACAAACGAATGTTTGCAGAGAGTTATGTGGAAAAAGTAAATGATATTCAAAAATCAAAAAACATGGTAAGTAAAGCCAGGTATATCATTTTGTCTGCGAATATTAGCAGTAATAAAGAAAGAACTATTGAAAACCTAAACAGGGAATCAGAACAACTTGTATCTGGCATAGAAAATATGTTAAGTGATCGAAATAAATTGACAGCTAATGTTTTAGATAATGATAGTCTATTCCAATATGTTTACGCTTGTATTGATTATGAAAATGCTCAAATAAGACAGAGTTTGAACAGGCAAACCAATATTGATTTACCTTTCACTATGGGAAGAAGTCAATATGATGAAATGCTAAAGGATATTGAAATGACAACAAATTAAATGTCTAATTTGTTTTTAAAAAGGATGATAACATATGCTTTCAAAGATTATTAATAAATTTAAAGGAAAAAAACAAGATGGTATAAATTTTGAGATGACTGTTAGTGATGATAATCAATTAAGAGATAAGATTGCTCCAGATTCAATTGAAATTAAAGAGGATTACGTCAGAAGTGGAAGTAATTTTACACGAACCTTAGTATGTGTTGATTTTGAACCTTTGTTATCACAAGAAGATATTAGCAAACTGTCTGAACTATCGGAAACAATTACGATTGTTCAACATATGGAGATATACGATTCAGGCAAAGTTAGAACAGAATTATCACGGTCAATTGAACAAAATCGAGCTAAACTAAATGAAGAACGCTTATCAGCAAGCGTTAAAGAAGATGCAATTGCACAAATCGAATCGAACCAGATGCTGCTAAGACAATTGATACGACAAAAAGAAAGAATGTTCATGTTTCAGTTACTTGTTCATGTGGTGGCACCTTCAAAAGATGAGCTTGAGCGTGTCACGAATGTTGTTAAAAACTTTTTTGCACCAATTGGGAAACTTATTTTTCCAGTTACCAGGGCAAAAGATGCTTTTGATTCATTTCTCCCTTTAAATAAAAATAAGGTCTATGATCTAACTTATCGCCCCATGAACAGCGAAGCTGTAAGTTTTTTCTTCCCATTTCATGAGAATGAAATATTTAATGATAAGGGTATTATTCAAGGAAAAAATCTTGATACAAACAATATCATTATCGTAAATGATGAAGAATATCTTAATAAACATTCTGTGTATATTGGCACAACAGGAAGTGGTAAGTCTACTGCTATGTTCGCCAATATGATGCGTAAATATATGTTTGGAAATCGAATTATCACAATTGACCCTAAAGGTGAATTTGGTCAGGTATATGAACGGTTAGGTGGCGTGTGGGTAAAGTTTTCTCTTGAAGGTGGATCAATTATTAACCCCTTTGATTTACCTGCCCACGCCTATGATGAACAGAGTGGGGATTTGAAAGCAAAAAACCCTTTATATGATAAGATTTCTACGCTTATAACTATGTTTCAATTGATGTATGCCGACATGGATGACCTAGAGGTGGATGTTTTGTCGGAAGTAATATTAGAACTATACGGAAGAAAAAATATAACTATTGAAACAGATATTTCAAATTTAAATGCAACAGATTTTCCTTTAATGGAAGATTTATATAACCTCTTGGAAGAGAAACGAAAGACTGATGCAGAGCAATATGAAATTTTAAGGAATTTCCATCAAACATTAAGGGCATATGCAGTAGGAACTTACTCAAACGTGTTTAATGGATATACCAATGTTGATGTTAACAGTAAATTAATATCATATGATTTGTTTTCTGTTTATAACAATAAACGATTACAAAAACCACTTTATTTCTTATTATTATCATCACTACGAGATGAAATAATGAACGGTGATTTAGAACCTACACAGCTATATATTGATGAAGCACATATTATTGCTGACCCTAGAGTTACAGTGGCAATGGAATATTTATATGAAATGATGAAAGTAGTCCGATCGTTTAACTGCGGTATTACATCAGCAACACAACAAATTCAAGATTTTCTAAGCGCAAAAGACGAAAACAGAAATTATGGTGATGCAGTTATTGCTTTATCAGTACAACAACTTATTCTCCCAATGCAGCGAAAAGAAGTCATGGTTGTAAATGATGAAATGCACTATGACTTTTCAGAATCTGAAATTGACTTTCTAGAGTTTCAGGAAGTTGAAAAATCAGCAAAGGCAGGAAAGGGCTTTTTGTTCGTTGGTAGCCGAAAGGTCAAAATAGATGTTGAATTAACTGATTTAGAGAAAAAGTTATGGCTAGATAAAGATTATAGTGTATTAGAGCAAAATGTGATATGAGGTTATAAAATGAATGATAATCTTAAAAGAATCGGTGGCGTAATAGCTAGATCATTAATCTCAAAATTATCTTGGCCTATACTTTTAGTAGCTGCGCTTTTAATTATATTAGTAGTTGTTGTGGTTGCTTCAATATTATCAAGCGACATGGGGGAAAGTGGCAAGTTAGGCGGCGGAGGTAAGCAATTATCAGAAAAAGTATTACAGTGGGAAGATGATATTAAAGAATCTATTGTAGAAAATGGTTTAGACCCTGAACATTTACCTGTTTTATTAGCCATTCTTCAACAAGAATCAGGTGGTGATATGATTGCAACAAATGGAGACATTTTTCAATCAAGTGAATCAAAATGTGGTTCAATTGGATGTATCACTGACCCCTTAGAATCAATAGATCAAGCTGTTAAACATTTTAAAAATAATGTAAGCAAAGCAAAAGGAAATACAGAAGTAGCTATTGCATCTTACAACTTTGGTAATGGGTTCGCGGATTGGACACAAAAACATCATAACAATGAATGGTCAAGAGATATAGCTATTGAATTTAGTCAGCACATGATGGATAAAGTACCAGACCCGGAAAATTATACTTGTATTCGGGAGGAAGCAAAAGAATTTGGTGCTTGTTATGGAGACATTCTTTATGTACCAACGATAAAGGCATTTTTACCGAATGAAAATAACCCGGACGAAAAAGTAGATTTTGCAGGAGATTTAGTAATGCCACTAACGCAAGTTATTGTAACAAGTAATTATGGTTATCGACTATCTCCTGGTGATGGGGTAGGCTCAAGCGATCATAAAGGGATTGATTTAGGTTGCACTGGTGGTGTTACACCTATATATTCAGTCGGGGCAGGTCAAGTGATTTACAGCGAATTTAATAAGGGTGGTTATGGAAATTCCGTAATTGTGAAACATGAAGATGGCTTTTATACCCATTATGCTCACATGTCCATGCTAGATGTTGATCAAGAGGATTATGTTCAAGAGGGAACTCAACTTGGTGTTTGCGGAAGTACAGGAGATTCAACAGGTCCACATTTGCATTTTGAAACAAAAAGTGAACAATGGGGAGGTCATATGAATCCTAGAGATTTCTTGGACTTTCCTGCACAACGATAAAAAAAGGGTGAGACTATGAAGAAAATAAACTTTAGTTTAATTTTGCTAGTTTTAACTGTCATTCTCCTTGGTGTTGCAACGTTCAACGGGATAAAGAAGAATGATGCAGAAAAAGCAGTGGTTGATGAACAAAATAAAGTTAAGCAACTCCAGGAAGAAAATGAAAACCTTCAAAACCTTAGTGAAGATGAAAAAGAAAACACATTTGATAATGATATAGAGTGGTTTGTAACAAAAGTTTATACGCTTGAAAATAGAAAAGAACTATATGAGGAAATTAAAGATTCAGCAACGGAAGAAGTTTTAACAGGTTTATTCGGTGATGAACTTCCACCTGACGAGAATCAAGGGAAGGTGGGGAGCATTGACAGAGAGGTAAGTAATATCGACATATTCGGAAAATACAAAGATGATTCCCATTATAAAGCCATTGTAACCTTTGATTTAAAGATGGGCTATGAAGAACAAACAGAGACAGGTTTTACAGTTATAGAAATCAACTTAATTAAAAAAGATGAAACATGGGTGATTGACGAATTTGAGGAATACGCCAAAGGAGGGAGAAAATAAATGAGAAAAAGCAAAGTTATTTTCATAGGTTTGTTTATTTTATTGATAGTATCCGCATGTTCCCAAAGTACCGAGAAAGAAATAATCGGTACTTGGGAAAACACAGATGAAGAGGATGACTGTGATACAAATATGGATGAAAAGATAACATTTAGTGATGATGGAATGGTTGTTGGAATTGAGGGTTTTAAAGATTATAAAATAGAAGAAACAGATAATGACGATTACGATTATGCAATATTAAGTGGAGGTTACGAAGATACAGCGAGATATAGAGTAAATATTACTGACGAAGGACACTTGCAAATTGTTTACGAAGAAGATGATCTTTATGATTTTGATGACGGTATAGCATGTCATATGGAAAAAGTGAATGAGTAAATATGAAAAATATAATATGTGGAATTAGTAATTTTCAAGATAAATTTGTTGATCGATTCTTTGAACAAAAAATAGAAAATGAAAAAAGAAAGTTTGAAAGAAATCATGAGAGACCCATGGAAAATGATGAATTAGAGAAATATAAATTTAAATTATTTACAGTCTATGCCTTGATAGGTGTCGCTCTGGTAGTAACGATACTGTCAATTTTGTAGAAGGTGGCATGAAGAAAGGATGATAACAATTGCTCCGAAAGACTATGATTTTTACCCTTATTGTATCAATAATGTATATTGTTACAATGCAGCCATTAGATGCGTTAGCCGAAGAAGTCGAACCTGATTCTCTTAATCGGGGTGATTCAGAATTAAATAAATCGGGTGAAGATATTCGGGAGGAAATAGATGTTGATTCTCAAGAACTTGATACACATAATTTAAAAGAAATTGAGGATGGGAAAAAGAAGTTCTACAATGCTTATAAAGATGAATTTGATGAAATGGCAGAAACTACACCAGGCGGGCAAGTGTATGTTGATTTAATCAAAAAGTTTGATTATAACAAAGGAAGTTTTGATTGTGGTATGACAAATGTTCTTTGTCATATTACTAACGTTGTTTATGTTGCCGGAACATCAGTTATAAATTTTTTAATGGCTCCAATGGAAAAATTAGCAATTGAACCCGAAAAAATATTGCAGGATGACACATTCAATAAGTTTAAAAGTAACTTTAAAACATTTACTCAATCATTATTAGGGGTGTTTATCCTTTTTCAATTAATGAAAATCTATGTTTTTAGAATGACCAATCATGCTGATACGATTGGTGTTATGAATGAAAAGATAATAAAAATTATAATGGCAGGTGTATTCCTGTTCTCGTACGATTTATTCTTTAAATTTATTCTAACGATACAATATCGAGTGAATTACGGTATTTTCAGTTATGTGAGTAACAGTAATCAGATTTCAAACGATTTAATGTTAAAGTTTCTTTTAACACCAAATGGCTCAATCTTTGTATTGCTGATTATTTTATATGCGGTACTGTTGGCGGTTTTGTTTTTCCAAATGGCTTATACATTCGCTCTGATAGGACTATTTTACACAGTCGGTCCTGTAGCTATTGTGACAATGGTTAATGATGAATATAATATGTTTTCAATGTGGCTTAAAACAATCATAGCGAGATTTTTAACATTAGCTTTGCAAGGTTTAACGGTGATGCTTTCATTCAGTTATGCAAGTTCAATGGATGCTATTTTTTCACAAGACCCTCTAACAAGTGCATTTCAAAAGGTTATATCACTTGCTTTCTTAGTTGTCGGTATTTCATTACCTGGACTACTGAAAGAGTTTGGTAACTCTAGTGGCTCTGGGCGTGGTGCGATTAGTGCTACTCAATCCATGACAAGAGTAATTACAAGACGATAAAGAAAGGAGAATCGAAGTGAGTAAACTAAAAGACGGTTGGCTGAATTTAGTAATAATCGGAGTTGTTATATCTTTAGCAGCTTCATATTTAGTAGTATCTTATGTTTACAAATTTACGGTAGGAAATGAAATGCAGATATTTGATGCATTAAAACAACCAACTAATATATACAACTATGTAATTAATGATGAAAATTTGAAAGTAATAGTTCCTTTTATACCTATTGGTATTCTGGCGGTTTTTTTATATCTTTTAAGGAAAAACTTATTTAATCAACAATACAGTGATGCTCATGATTATGGATTACATGGTACAGCGCACTGGGAAAACCCGGATAAAATTAGGGATGGAAAGGTTCTTGCTGCTCATAAGGAAAGTACCTATAAAAAAGATTTAAAATATAATTTAACACAATTGAAAAATGGTTATATATTAGGGAAAGTACCGAACAGCAATAAATTATTAATAATGGATGAATCGGCAGATGTTAGTAACCAAAACATAGCTGTTATTGGTTCTAGTGGTTCAGCAAAATCACAATCATATGTAATCCCCAACTTAGTAAATGTAAGGGATAAATCAATTATTGTTACTGACCCTAAAGGTGAATTATATAACCTTACAGCTCAACTGAAAAAAGATCAGGGATATAAAATTTATCAAGTAGATTTTATATCGTTTATGCAGTCAAAATATAATCCATTGAGTTATGTTGAAACAACATTACAAGCTCAAAAAGTAGCCAATACAATTATAACTAACTTTGAAGGGGATGGAGGTGGCGATAATGTATTCTTTAAAAATTCAGCCACTAACATGCTTTCAGCGTTAATTATTTATGTTAAATCTGAATTTCCCCCAGAGGAAGCAAACATGGAACAGGTCGTTAATGTTTATACAAAGCATGTTCAGGATGAAGAAACATTTAACGAATGGATAAAAACCATTCCGGAAGATCACCCGGCTAGGGAAATGCTTAATTCTATTATTGATTTAACTGGAAACACTAGAGGTTCTGTTACTTCAACACTTAATAATGGTTTTAATATATTTAAGCTCCCCCAGGTTAAACAGATGACTAGAACAAGCGACTTCCATTTTCAAGATTTTGTTGATGAAAAAGCAATCCTTTATGTGAAGCTATCTATGGAAGATGATACGTTTGCACCTTTAACAAGTGTTTTCTTTAGTCAAATGATAAATATTTATTATGATGTTGCTTCACAAAGTCATGATCAAAAACTAAAAAGAAAAATTGTTTTTATGCTAGATGAATTTGCAAATATCGGTAAAATTGATAACTATTCTCGGACACTAGCAACCTGTCGTTCTCTTGGTTTATCCATGCATACGATTATACAGAATAAGTCACAGTTAGAAAAAAGAAGTATGTACGGTAGTGAGGAAACTAACGATATACTAGGAAACCATGACACGACGATTTTATTAAGGGCTAAACAAGAAGATACCGAAACAACAAAATGGATTAGTGATGCTCTTGGTCAGACAACAAAAGAGGTTAGCAAAGAATCAATATCGGTATCAAGACAAGGGAAAACAGTTTCGACTAATAAGGAACATGTCGAAAGACCATTAATGACCCCGGCAGAAATTGGCTCTCTTGAAAAGCATCAATCCATAGTGATTATTGCAGGACAGAACCCATTGTTTTTAAATAAAGCGATGCAATCAGACATATATCAAGACCTAATTTCAAAAAAAGATAGCACTGGTAATTTCGTTGCAAACTATAACAATAAACGGAGTGAACTTGGTTTTACTTCTCCGGTGATGAAAGAGGAAGTTCATGAAGTTGTTGAAGAACAAAAATTATCAGATTATCAAAAAAGCAAGTCGAAAAAGGTTGAAAATGATACTTCTAAAGGCAGTGGTGTTGAAACACATGAAAGGCTTGTTCAACAAGCCGGATTGACTAATGAGGATATACAAGAAATAAATAATGATGTAGCAGCAACTAACGAGGTTGAAGAATATAAGGAGTTACCTAGTAACATAGATGAAGTGGAGCAAGAAATAGAAAATCAAATTCATCATGGCGAGGAAATTTCGGATGGAAATAACTTTGGTGATTTGATCGAAGGAATGAAATTTTAAGATAATAACAAAAAGGATGATAACAAATGAAAATACTTAATAGGTTCGGTGAAGTACATTACGAAAAGAATGAAGCCATTGTAACAATGCCATTTAACAGGCTATCTCTTGAAGAACCAGAAATATTAGAAGAAAACTATGTTAATAAAATCAAGGAAATTGGTTATCCTGATACTTTTATTTATGCAGATCATTTCAGTTCAATTCGTGACAGACTTCAAATATCATATGATCTTGATGGATGCGTGGACTTTCATCAAATTCATAAATATAAATTAAAAGACATGATACCATTTTTGAAGTCAATGGTTGATCTGGCAAAACAGGATGTAGCAGTTTTATGGCAAAAAGAAAACATGGTTATTGATTTAACAGAACAAAGAGTAAAAGCCTTGATATTTAATTTTGAGGGTTTTAAAATCTACAAACAGGATAATGCAGTTGATGGATTAAAGGAATTAATTTTACTTGCTTTAACTAACAAAAAGAGCATCATTGCAAAACCTAAACGTGCTGACTTTATCGAAAAAACAAATGAAGTATATCAATTCAGTGATGATATTCTGGCTTGTAATACAGTTGAAGATATTGATGGAGCTATTCAAGCATATAAACGAGAAGTTGATTATCAAGCATTATTGGATGAACAGGCTAAAGCTGAAAAAAGAGAGAAAAGCAAACTTTTTGCTATAAAGGAAAAACTCACTCCTAAGAAAAAAAAGACTAATCCTGATGAACAAATGAAACAGGCTTTAAAAGAGCAAGCAGGCACGAAAGAAGGTAAAAATAAGTCGTCAGGCAACTTATTAGATAAACTAACTACCCCGACTTCTATGTTGACTATTATTGGTGTTATAGGAGTATTTGGGTTCTTGATTGCAACAACTGATTTAACCACTGGTGCATCATCAGAGGAAGATGAAGTTCAAAAGGAATTATCACAAAAAGAAGATGTGCTTGAAGCATACAGATTGTATATTTCAGGAAATGAAGAAGATATAGATAGAGCATATGCAAAGTTAGATGCAATCGGGTACTCTAATCTTCCAAAGAAAGATCAAGCAACTTTAATTGACTGGTACATTCAGCAAGAACAATATACTAAAGCAATGACATTAGAGCCAGGTAGTGATGTTAAAATAGCTGATACTATCAAGGAGAGTCATAAAGATAATCCAGATGCCATTAAATCGGAACTAGAGACATTGCAAACATCATTTGAAGATAGTGATGTATTAAAATTCGATCTGGCCAACATGGAAGATAATTATCAGGGTATGGTCGAAAGCAGCCACTTAACCAACTTTGATGAAAATAGAGCTAATCTAGCTGTTAAAGCATTTGTACTAACGAATCAAGTTGATGAATTAGATAAACTTATTGATGATTATAAAGAGAATGAAGAAAGTTATGAAATGCTGCAATCACAATATGACAGATATGTTGATCAATATACTTCCGAAAGGGAAGCATTCGAAGAACTGGAAAAACTAAATAAAAAACTTGAATCGAAAGAAAAAGATTTATCTGACGAAAAGGATAAAGATAAAAAGAAAGATTTAAAAAGCGATATTAAGGATATCAAGAAGGATATAGATAAGAAAAAAGAAGAAATTAATAAAATCAAGGAAAAGATTAAAAACGACTAATAATTGTGGTACAATGAAGGTGTTATCATCCTTTCTTGTGATTGTCACAAAAAGGATAGGCGAGCTACTTAGTGGCTCGCCATTTTATTTTGCTATATTTTCTGTGTGTTTGCACGTTGGGTAGTTAGAACAGCCCATGAATGAATTTCCTTGTTTGCTGTATCTAACAGTAAGCGTGCCATTGCAGGAAGGGCATCTTCGAGTTTTGGGTTCAATGGTCTGTCTGATTGTTTCCGGTTTAATATTAGGGCTTATCTTATTTATAAAATCAATGATGTATTGTCAGAACGCAATTTACTTGTTAAACCTGGTACATAGACCCCATCTTTAAAATGATGTTTTTGATTATAGGATTGTAAATTCTGGCTACTTTCTAGTATTAAACAACCACAAGAATTTCTTTATTTCTCTCAAAACAGTTAAACGCCCATACTGTTCTTTTGAAATATCCATCTTCTTCATGAACTTTCATCCTTTTTTATTCGGTAAATAGTGTTTCGGGAAACTTCTGTTTTTAAATGAATATCCATTACGCTCTGGCCGGACTTCAATCTATTTATAATATCATCATAAATAATTTTATCTTGTCCGGTGGCATTAGCATGGTACTTTAACGGTCTACCTTTATATTTTCCCTGTTTTTTAGCAATTTCAATACCTTCACGCTGTGCTTGTCGAATACGTTCTCTTTCTTCATCTACTAACCACGACAGCAATTCAAGAACAATATTAGATATTAACTCCCCAATTCCTTTTACATTCTTGTACTGTCTTGTATCAAGAACTCTCATATTTAAAACGACAATATCAACTTCTTTTTCTTTCGTAAGATATTCCCACTCATTCATGATTTCCTCTTTATTTCTGCCAAAACGTGAGAGATCATGAACTACTAAAACATCATTAAATCTTAATATTGAACGCATTTCGTTATAAATAGAACGGTCTTTGAAGTTTTTCCCTGATTGTTTTTCTTGGTATATTTTATCACACCCGAACTTTTTTAATTCTTGAACTTGTCTACTTAGGTTTTGCTCTTTGGAGCTAACTCTTGCATAACCAATAATCATTTTTCAACATCCTGTCCTAAGTGTAAATGTACCATCTTCAAAACATTCAACAGGTACGAAGTGAAATAAATTCATATAATCAATTCGATCATCTAATTTCTTTGTACTTAAAGCTGTTTCAATATCGTAATAAATTATATCATCATTACTATTACTATGAATTGTATAAATCTCGCCTTTTTTGAATATACCTCTGTCCTGATTGCATCTCATGTAGTAACCTTTAAAATTCATAAATTCACATTTGAACCCATTTTCAATTTGGTAAAATCCGTATTTGTTATGAACATCAAGATTTAATGTTAATTCATTCATTTGTTCTCGCTCCTTTTAAACTTCAACAGCATTACCTTTTTCATCATAAATTGATAGTTTATCAAATTGTATTAATTGGCGAATATAGAACCAATCAAAACCATAATAGCACCTATGGCTATCATGTAACGATATGTTTTTTTAATTCTTTTCGTTTTGTCGTCTTTTTTTGTTGTGTCTGTAAATGTAAATATTACTGGACCGACAATAACCCCTAGTGCGCCAATAATTATCATTGCTCTAAAAAACATCATTTTAAATTCTCCTTTTTAATCAAATTTGATTTTTCTTTTTAAAAATTGAACAACCCATAAAGAACACTTTGAATACAGTCTACTCCCGGTTTCTCATAAGTTCAATATAACTACACTCCAATTGAACAATAA
Organism: Thalassobacillus sp. B23F22_16; assembly: GCF_043496955.1. Lineage (NCBI taxonomy): Bacteria > Bacillati > Bacillota > Bacilli > Caryophanales > Bacillaceae > Thalassobacillus > Thalassobacillus sp. B23F22_16. The sequence continues at coordinate 26,129 of NZ_JBIEKD010000031.1, forward strand.
CCTAAAAGGTACACAATTAGTTCTCGCTGTCACATAAACTATGTGTGTCTGGAACACTTAAAGTAGCATTATAAAAACCTTTATAAAAAAATGGTTCATTATTATTTTTATTATTTTTTATATCTTCCTCTAACACTTTACCTGTGAGTGTGAATTTATTGCTATTATGCGTACATTTTATCTCTGTGTCGATACCATCTTTTAAATAACCATTCATCTGTTCAACATATATTTTTTTGTTAACTTTAAAACTAACCTCTTCGTCATAATCTATATTATAGTTTTTATTAGTTCTGTTTGATAACACATCAACTTTTTCAAGTGAGTTTCTAGGTACTTCTATTGTTGTATCAGGTAATTCATTCAGGTAATCATTAAAGTTATTGGTTACTTTTTTATTAACGTAATCCTCAGCAAATGGCACAGAAAATAAAGCCAATCCCGCAATAGCAATTGCAGTTATTAAAGACATTTCCTTGGCAAGTTCTTCTGCTTTACACTTACTTTCTAAAAAACTCCCGATCATGAATACGATTGGCACTAATGCAAAACCAATCATTATGATAATTGCAGAAAATAATAATCTATTGTTTAAGATAATATTTTCTAATGTGTTTAAATCTAAAATATCCACAATTAATATATAACCTCCTTAAATACACTGAATATCTTAGTACACTTGATATAGATTGAGTAATCAATGAAGTAAAAACGATTTCAATATATTTCAACGTATTTTTCGTTTTATTCTTGTTTGTCTTGTTTATCTAAGCAGTCATGGAAATTAAATTCACCATTATTTAAACCTCCATCATCTGTAACTATTCCACATACAGCACATTTATTATAAGCTTCATTAAACATTAAATAACTCCTTTTATTTTTCTGACTTGTTTTTAAGTAGGTATTGATCGAAAGCTTCATTCATAATATCACGCATTTCTTTTCCGGTCTTTGCAGATAATAACTTTAGTTCTCGGTGTCTGTCTGCCGATATTTTGACGTGTTTGTCATTTTCTTCTTTTCTCATAGTGAACTCCTTTTATTTTATATTTATTTTGTTTAAGCTATTACCTATAATAAAAGATAGAACAATACTAGCAAAACTAATGATCATGGCTGTACCTATACCCTTATGTGTTATAGATGTTATATCTATAAAGGGAATCACTGTTAATTCTGATGAAACGACTTGTAGCATTGCATCAAGTGAAATCATAGCGCTTAATAACCCTGTTAAAATAGCAATCACAAAACTAATTGTTAATGTAACTTTTAATGCTTTCATATTGAACACTCCTTTGGTCTTTTAATTAGTAGTTTTTTTCATAAACATTTTCTTTTTCTCTGATTGTTCCATACGTTCAAGATACATATTTAAAAAGTTATTTGTAACCTTTTGAGGAAAGTACCCTAAACGGTCTTTGATAATATTTTCTATTACCCACACTTTACGGGTAGCTGATTCATATTCATCATAAGTATAATTTTCAAGAGATTCTATTTCATTATTCATTCCCTGCTGTTCTTCTGCTTGGTGTCGCAAGAGCCTTAATTTATATACTTCTGCTCTGATTGATCGAGCTTCACGTAATAAACATAGTAAATGAATGGTTTCTAGTTTCATTAATTCTTTGGTACTTTTATATACTTCTGTGCGATCAGGATAACCCAAAAATTTCTTTGCTTGATTTAAACGTTTACCATCTTGCATTATGTGCTTATCATCTAATTCCATCTGACAAAAGTTACAATACTTATCATTGATATCACTAGCACAAAAGCCACATGTATTCATTAATTATCACTCCTATACTAAAGTCAAAACATTAAATTAAATTAGAAAATAACTTTTTTATTTGCTGTCCAATCTTGAATAGTACATACATTACATTAAAAACAATAACTGCAAGGAACTGAAAAGCTAAAGGAAAAAAAGTAAATTGACCAACAAACCAACCCGCTACCAAAATCAAAATAGACCATTTGAACATATAAATAATCATTTACATCACCCTTTTTTTATATTACGAGAGGAAATACCTCTCGTTATGTAGGTTTATTCCTCCTTTTTTCATGTTCATGATCTAAACAATCATGGCATGTAAACTGTTCATTTTTTAGACCGCCATCATCTGCCAACCTTCCACATAAAGAGCAATTTTGATAATTACCTATCATATAATCACATCCTTTTTATATTACAATTTTTGTTAGAAAATTTGCTATATCATCCAATTATATATTTATTGTAACATTTTTCAGTTAACCAGTAAACCAGTCAACCAACGAATGCAGTAATACTCAACAAGGCATTAAAATCATTGTGTACTTATTGTTATAATAAGGTTTATCGTATTTTTCACTTAATGCCATAAAAGTAGGCAAGATATATATTCTAGTTGGTTCAACGCCGTTAGAAAATCTATGATATTCGATTTCTCCTTTTACATCTGCATTATCCATTGTTTCTTGAAAACTCCAACCTTTATTTTTTAAAATAAAATCATCAATAATTATTTTCATTTTATCAATCCTTTCAAAATTATAATGGACAGTTAGCACAGTTTTCTAATAAACATTGAGCACATGGCAAGATCGTAACATTGCAACCGGGGCAAGGTTGAGCTTCAAATAAACTTTGAAGCTCCACTTCATGCTCACAGTGAGGACACCATTCCGTAACTGTATTGTTAATCAATTAGAACCCTCCTGATTTTCTACCTGTATTTCCCACAGTAAAGCATTTCTTTGTTCATCTATATATTCAATCAAAGATTCATGTTGCCTTATAACTTCTTTAATCTCTGGTACGGTCTTATCTGTTTTAATAGGTTTACCGTTTTTAACATCTTCCAGTAGCTTGTAACCTTTTCTAACAGTTTTTTCATGGTCTCTAATTTCTTTTAACATGCCTTTGACAGCCATTTTTTTAGTTCTTTCATCTTTTACTTTTCCTCTCTTTATTATTTTTTTATTAGAACATCCGAGTAGGATTTCCGAAAGGGATTATTTTTCCCATTTGCTAAGTAGAACGTTAAACACCTGCAAAAAAATGTCAATGAATCGTGGAATACCGCAACGCAGTGAAGGATATGCCGCGAAAGTCAATTGACATTTTTTTGCGGCACTCTTAACCGCAAACAGGGTTAGGCATACGGAACCTGCCCTGTTTGCGATTTAGAGTGCCAGGTGTTTATTGTTCGGATGTGCAAATGGAAAAATAATGTTAAATAAAAAGAACAGGTTCACCTGTTCTATCTGCTTGGTCTTTATTCTGTTATCTTTTGATCTTTGCAATCGTGGGAGCGTTAAGAAAAGAGCAGGAACTTACAAACCGTTATAAGTTGGCTACTTTCACGAACTTGGAAAGTGGCCAACTTTTACGATTTGTAGTTATCGGTCTTTTTAGGTCACAGCGAGATGTAATTTAATGTTAGACAAGCGTTCTTTGCTTGCTTACAGTAAATTAACAGACCCTTGCGGTTGCCCCGAAGAGTACTATTCCTTGAAGTGGTATTGCACTTAAAACACTACTCACGAAACAAAAGACAGAATAAAATATATCTTAAAGAAAAAAAGTAGGCTAAAGCCTATAAACCAACAATAACTGTTAAATAATCAAATTATCATGCTACAGGAAGGCTTAAATTTGCAAAAAGATGGGCTACTATCCATGAAACTAAAAGTAATTGCGTTTAAATCGACTTGTGCAACATCTCATTTTAATGAGATGTTGCTTTTTAATAGCATAAAAGTATTTATACTTTTATTTCCTATTCTTCACTCGAACTCATAGTTTGCTTGATGCAAACTATAAGGCAATCTCGATGATTGCCTGTTAATCAAAGTAAAAACAAGAACTTGTTTTTATAACCATGCGAAGATCTGATGGCTTTTCAGCCATCAGTCAGCAACATAATATTGTACTATGTCGGCTAGTTTTTTATCTTCAATTATTAAATCATCAACATCAAAATCATCTAGTCGGGTGAGGGCTTCAAAATCACAATGATTTAAATCTGTTACCATGTTTTCAAATGTATCATATTTGGTAAGTTCCGTTTTTTCAATGGTTTTTCCTGAAACAACTTGCTCCAATCTGTTTCTTTTAATGTTTAAAAAAACATCAATTTCTAATTCTTCATTATCCCCTAAAGTAGTATAAGCGATTTGTAAAATTCCTTCTCTTTCTAAATGCTTCATATCCTCTTTTGTATCATCTTCTGTTTGTCCGTATTCACTAATAAGAAAATCAGTCAAAACTTCTTTTAATTCATTTATATTTTTTTGCATTACTTTTTCTCTCCTTATTTAAATTCTACATCTGAAAAATCTTCATAATGTAAAACAATTTCCTCATTGTCGTATAGGTCTTGCACTTTCTTAATGGCTTCGTCCTTGGATGCAGCATTTATATTTATTGCTCTAACTAAATGCTCTGTTATGATTACTTCAAAGGAATTTGGGTTATTACATTCTTCTTCTGTTTCTGCTTTTAATTGCTTTAATGATTTGTTGAAATCTGTTTCAGTATGGTACTCAACAATCTCACAATTTAACCAGGCAAGACATGTTTCTTTATCTTTAAATTCTTCTACAAAACTGTCACCGTTTGAGTTATCAATCCCAACAAAAACACCTTTGCTCTTTAAATAAAATACTCCTAGTGGACTTCTGTTTTCGATTATTCCTTTAGCTGTTTGTTCGCTTATTTCTAATGGTTTCATTTGTTATCATCCTTTCTATTTACCCACCAGTTGACTAGTCAACTGGTGGGTAAACTTCTAATCAAATTTTACATTTAAAATATAGTCAACTGCTTTTTGTGCTTGCTGTGATGCGAAAACAATCAAGGTTTTATCATTCTTTAAAGCGTTTAACCAACTTTGGATATATGAAGCGCTGTTTTCTATGGTATGATTGTCAATGCCAGCCACTCCGCAAATCATTGAAGCCCCAAGCTCTGCAATTAATTCTTCTTTTGAATAGGTTTCACTTCCAAAACTCGCAAGCCCTTTTACCCCCTCCCTGTTTAGTCTATCCTTGTGTCCTGTGCTGTGTACCATTTCGTGGAATTTCGTGCTATAAAATTCCTCCGGCTTTTCAAAGTCTTTTAAGGGCGGTACATTAACTACATCTGTAAATGGCTGATAGTAGGCTCTGCCACTGTGATACGTGTAATCAGGGGCGTTTATATAACCATTTACGATTTTTTCTCCTTCCTCGATAGGGTCATGATTAAATTCTTTTTCTTTCCGTTTCCGTTCGATTCCTTCGGTTTGTTCGCCAACTTTAAAAACTCGATAATATCTCAACAATGGAACAGTTATTTTTTCGCCTGTTTCCTCGCCTGTTTTCTCGTCTTTTTCTTTTACCTTTGTTAATTTCCAGAAAACAACGATATGACTTTTTGCTCCTTTTTTAACCTTTCCCCCTGCTTCACTTATTTGCTTAAATGTTGCATACTCGCCACCATCTAAAAGCATAGTGTTTATTCCTCTGTATGGTTTTTGTGTTTTCCAGTTTACAGCAACGCCATTTATCCAGGGCTTTCTCCATGGAATTGTTCCTTGTTCTAGCTTTTCGATTATTTGGTTTGTAATCATTTCATAAATTTTTTTACTCATTTGTTATCATCCTTTTTGTGTTTTTGAACTTATTATTTTTTTATTGGAACATCCGAGTAGGATTTCCGAAAGGGATTATTTTTCCCATTTGCTAAGTAGAACGTTAAACACCTGCAAAAAAATGTCAATGAATCGTGGAATACCGCAACGCAGTGAAGGATATGCCGCGAAAGTCAATTGACATTTTTTTGCGGCACTCTTAACCGCAAACAGGGTTAGGCATACGGAACCTGCCCTGTTTGCGATTTAGAGTGCCAGGTGTTTATTGTTCGGATGTGCAAATGGAAAAATAATGTTAAATAAAAAGAACAGGTTCACCTGTTCTATCTG
>NZ_JBIEKD010000032.1:0-31997 GCF_043496955.1 Thalassobacillus sp. B23F22_16
ACAGCCAGGAACGGAAGCCATCCAACCAGGCATGGGATAAATTCAACCAAAAAGGGTTCCGATCATCAAAATTCGATGATCGGAACCCTTTTTTACTATTTTCGACTAGTTATGTCCCAGCCTCTTTGCTTATGATAGTTATACTTCCTTGAAATCCATCGAAACGATGCGATCTGTATTTGGATTATAAACCACCGTTCCTTCAATCGTGATGGTTTCCTGCGGCGAGCGCAGGACGTACTTATACGTTTCTTTCATTCGGTTGGCATTCTGTTTTGTTTTACTAACCCTGCTATAATCTGTTACATCATAGTTCGGATAGGCAGATTGTACGACCTCAAGCAGGTATTTCCCCCACTTTTCTTCTTCTAATTCTACTCCAGTGGTAATTTCTACATTAATAACGCCCAAGTCTACGTTAGCGCCTAGAGTTTCAAAAGCTTTTCTGTGTAAATTCACTTTATTTTTTCCATAGCCTGCAACCTGATCGACAACGGTCACTAACACTTCTCTGCCATTGGCCAGATTTTTCACCTTTAATGTATCTCCACATTTGTAAGGCGAATTCTGCCCGACTGCTACTGTCATATAGAGATTAGCTGACCAGGGAATCCCGCACTGAGTCACTGTTCCACCTTCCGTCCATGTCGCCTGGCCTCGAACCGGCTGTCTCACATCATGGTATGTCTGATACCCTCCATAATAGTTGCTGTAAGGATAACGGGCATAGGGCGCCTGATAAGGATTCGTCACATATGGATAAGCGTACGGCATATGAAAATGATTCGGATACATCTTTATTCCCCCTGTAATATTCTGAATGTCTCCGATAGCCTATGCATCAGACAGGTTGACCTGTTACAGTGACTGATTAGGCAAAAATAAAAAAACAGACGGCAAAAGCCATCTGCTATACAATCGATCAGTTTCCAAACTTGCGAGGGGTCATTTTCTTCCAAAATTCCTTGGCCACAGCCTGGTAGCCTTCCTGGCTCAAATGTATATCAGGGTAAGGAAGATAGGTTTCATAATCCTCTGCAATTGCTTGAAAAGTAGGAACAAATATTGCTTGATTCGTTTCTGTTATCTGTTTGATACCATGATTGAACTGATGCAAAAAAGAAACTAACTCCTCCTTGGTCCCCTCCTCAATAGGAAGTGACCAAAGAGCATTATAATAGCCCATCACGTAAATATTCGCATCTGTACTCTCTTTAATAATACCTAGAATATCCTCTATATTTTCTAGAGCCTCACCCGATGCTTCATATAATCGACTTCTATCATTAGTGTATAAATGTTCAAGCAAATCATTGGCTCCGATATCGATTGTAATGACATCTGCTTTTGCAATATTATTAATAACCTCTTCTTCCTTTAACTTATCCACTAAATCAATTGTTGTAGCTCCTGGAACACTATGATTATTTAGTGTTACTTTATAGTTGGATTTCTGGAAACGGTCTTTTAAATATTCAGGATATCCTTTTATTTTCTCCAATTTAAATCCACTATCTCCGAACTCTACAGGTGTATAACCAGCTGCCAATGAGTCTCCTAAAGCTACGTAATTTATTACCTTTCTGTCAGGCACCTTCGCATCGCTGTCTAAGGGCATCCCGAGAACAGCAATAAATAAGATTAAAATTGCTATAAATATTGATTTTACTTGTTTCACAAACTTCCCCCTCCTGCTAAAAGTCTTATCTTTATTAATTCCCTATTAAAAACAAAAATTCCTTTTTTTATCGACGTTGAAATAGTTGTGATGTATTTGCAGGAGTAGATATAATGAAACTACCATGATTAAGGGAGCATGATTACATGAACCAGAAAGAAATCGAAGAACAAATCATCCGTAATTATCAGCAGGATGAAGAAATGATGATTCTAGTATTTGCCCAATGGTGCATCAATAATGATTTAGATCCAGTAAAGGTTTATGAGAGAGCTTATCCAAAGCAGCCGAAGAATGATGCTTTAAATCACGCAGTGGAATTGACGGTCCCTAAAAAGGAATCAGAAGACATCCTGGATGAAACGTTACTTGGAGTCCTTTCTTTATTTGGAAACGATGATCTTGCTTTTGTTGTCAGTGAGGAAATGGAAAAACGAAAAAACAATTCATAATACACTTCCCCTTGGAAACAATAAGGGTGGAGGTGGTCAGCATGTCTAACCCATATTTGTGCCCGAATTGTAAAACCAATCGTTCAAGATTCAATCTGATTCAGCAGGTACCTTCCCACGTCAAACTGGATCCAGGCACAGGCATCGTCATGGAAGAATATACAGATGAAAACCTGGATGCCTTTCACTTAAGCTACAAAGGACCAGAAAAGAAGGTGCAATGCGGATCGTGCGGATTAATTGAAGACGAAAAAACGTTTATTAAATTTGCCGAACATAATCCTAGAAAACCCCAGTAAAAAAGAAGCATGCGCAAGAAATTGCGCATGCTTCTTTTTAATAAAAAAATGGAAATAATAAGCGTCTAATATAGAAAAACGGGTAGCGAACTCTACGGAATCTTCGTAATCTTCGCGGATAACCATAAAACCCGCCATATGGGTAGCCTCCATATCCCCCGCCAAAACCACTATAACCGAATTGTCTCTGGTCATCCATGTCGTCACCTGCAGGTACCAGCATATAAACATTATCTTCGTCCGTACCGTCGATGATCCCTTCTACAAGCGAACCATCTGACATTTGAATTTGAACAAAATAATAATGATGGGTCTGGCAAAGATCTTTTACCTCTGCCGCGTTGTTTCTATCCCATTCTTCCTCTTCCAACATTGGATATCCATGATAATTATACATTTATCCAACCTCCTCCCACAGGCAGGATATGCAGTTTACCGGTTATTTGTGAACATGATTTAACTCAGAAGAACTCGCCAGTCATCATTTTAAAGCAAAAAAATGACGATACCTTATAAAACGGGCATCGCCATGAAAACAATCATTGATTCATTGTATCAGTAAGAATTGTTTTTCCATCCTGTTGAATTACTTTTCCTTCTTTCATCAGTTTCCCTACGGCGCGTTTGAATGCTGACTTACTGATACGAAAGGTTTTACGGATTTCTTCTGCATCACTTTTATCATGAAAAGGAATGCTTCCTCCTCTTTCAATTAAATACTCAAGAATTAAGTCCGCATCTTCTTTCATACCTTCCTGCTTTAATGGTCGCAAGGAAACATTGATTGATCCATCCTCTTTGACATCTATCACCCTGCCGGTCACTGTTTCACCGACACGTGGCTCTTCTTTACGTTCTGTCGGATGAATGAAACCGCGGTATCCTTCTTCTGTTAACAGGAAAGATCCTGCCTTGGTGGAACGGTAAATCCTTCCTGTGATGTCTTTCTTTAATAAAGAAACTGGCGCAGGTTCCAAATCTTCCTGAACCTCACCTTCTGTTATTGGTTTAGCGAGAAGACGTCCTTTTTTATCTACTTCCAGACTGACGAATAACCAATCACCGACTTTCGGCCACACGTTCTCTAAAAGCGGAAGGTCGTCGATCGATACAAGTATCTCCTTTTGTATACCAATATCCACAAACACACCTAAATTTTTGACTACTTCCACCACTTCCACCCATCCATATGTTTCCGTATCTGCTTCGGGCATGGTCATCGTCGCTAGGATATTTCCTTTTTTATCGTTATAAAGGAACACTTCAACTTCTTTATCGAGTTCAATATCTTCACTTGCCTGATCGTTTGGCAGCATGACTTCCTGGCTGCTATCTGTCACGATGAAACCTTCTGTTTTTTTCTTTTTCACCATCAAGTTTTGAATAGTACCGATTTTAAGATTACTCATAGTTTGTATTTCTTCCCTTTCCTCAGCTATGCTGATATTCATTATAGCTTAATCGGCTATGTGAAAAAACTTTTTCTATTTATCTACCCATATAAAAGAAGCTTTACTCTTCATTTCAATGTCTGCACGCATGCTTAAATCTTCTGCCAAACGGAATAAAGCCTGATCTTTCTCCTTTGCTTCAATCATACAATCAAGTTGCGGAACTGTTCCATTCACAAATTCAATAAACTTCATGAACATGAGAGGATCTACAAAATCCGCATGACTTTTGAACATTTTATCACTTTTCGGGCTGGAAATGTGCATTTTAGCTTGGAAGCGGTGAGGCTTTCCATGTACCCAGAACACGACTCCAATGATTTGTCCACTTTTCATCTTTATGGTTGGCTAAATGGTGATGCAGATCAAATACAAGCGGAATATTGAGTTTTTCACATACATAAAGGCAATCTTCAAGTGTAAAAGACTTATCGTCATTCTCCAGAATGATCATTTTCTGAAGGCTGGACGGAACCAGCGCCCAATTTTCAATAAAGTTTTCCAGTGCTTGCTCTCTGTCCTGGTAACGACCTCCTAAATGTAACACATACCTGTGAGTTGGATCGATTCCCATGGCATGAAGTAGTAAAAAATGATATTTCAATACCCCCATCGCACGCTGGAAAACTTCCTTCTCCCGGGTATTGATTACCACGAAGTGATCCGGATGAAAATCGACACGCATATCATGGGCTTTTGCATAATCGCCAATAGCCTTTAAATCATTTTTAAGGGCTGTAATATACCGCCACCCTCTTAAATCCTCGTGGGTGGCTAACGGTATAAGCCGGGAACTCATACGAAAAAATTTAATGTCATGCGCTTCATTGTGCTTCAATAATCGTAATGTATTATGTAAGTTGGAGCGGGCGATTACTTCTAACCTATGGATAGCTGCCTCCTCGTCTGACAGGGTGCGAAACCGGCTATACGTCATCGTTTGAGATGGTGAGGCATTTTCAAGGATCTTACTCATAGCTACATAGCCGAGCTGAAATAATGTCATTCTATTCACCTTCTCCATATAAGTACGGTTAGTTTGTTCCACACGCTTCGCTTATATGTAAAAGGAAAATAAACAAGAGGGAGGATTCTCCTCCCTCTCTTCTGCACTATTTTTAAACGATTTCACGGTCCCAATGACGGTGCTCAGCGATAGCTGCAACAAATTCTTTCACATAGGATTTCAGGTCATCATTGATGACAACACCAAGACCATCTTCAATTTTTGCTTTCTTCAGTAAATCGACACCTTCATGAGTCGCACCAATTGGCTTATAGTGAGCAAATGCTTCTTTCAGGAAGTATAATGCATCCTGTTGGAACTTTTTATCCATAGACTTACTGCCTGCAGCGTAGAGTGCATCAAATAATACAGACTCACCAGTCAGGAACGTATGGTCAGCTTCCAGTTCTTCTCCATCGGTACCTTTGACAGTTCCTAGCTTATTACTGATGATTTCCGGCTCTACTTCTGCTTTTTTCAAAGCCTCAATCACTGAAGTGACTTCTTGGCCATTGAAACCTTCCGCTACAATAACACCTACTTTCCGTGTGTGTGGTAGCTTGTTTGTGTTTTCTTGGCTTAAAGCAGGAGAAGCTTTAGTGACATTGGATCCTCCCTCATTCGGCACTTCGACACCTACGTTCTCAGCAACTTCCTGGGCCAATTCCAGGCTTACATTAGCGAACATATTAACCACTTGCTGCTGGATGTCTTCACTGGAAAGCTTACCCAGTTCGAAACTGAAAGCTTCCTTGATATGTTCTTTTTCCGGGTCGCTCATACTGTTCCAGAATAAAGTGGCTTGTGAGAAATGATCCTTGAAACTGTCGCTTCGCTTACGGACTTTCCTACCTTCCACTTTTTCCTGATAATGCTCGAAACCTCCCTCTTCTGGAGATGATGTTGCCGGAGTATTATCAGCCATCGAGTTTTTGTGATAAGCTACCGGGCCTTTATTAATCGTCATACGATTATAGCCATCCCGTTGATTATTATGGAACGGACAGACAGGACGGTTGATCGGAAGCTCATGGAAGTTCGGGCCGCCGAGGCGGATTAACTGTGTATCCGTGTAAGAGAACAGTCGACCTTGCAGCAATGGATCGTTAGTAAAGTCGATACCAGGTACTACATGGCCTGGGTGAAAAGCAACCTGTTCGGTTTCAGCAAATACGTTATCAACATTTCGGTTCAACGTCATTTTTCCGATTTTTTTAACAGGTACGTCTTCTTCCGGCCAAATTTTAGTAGGATCCAATATATCAAAATCAAAATTGAATTCATCTTCCTCTTTGATAATTTGGACTCCTAGTTCAAACTCTGGAAAATCACCTTTTTCAATGGCGTCATACAGGTCTCCGCGATGGAAATCAGGATCTTTACCGGAAATTTTTTGCGCTTCATCCCAGACAAGCGAATGGGTACCCAATACCGGCTTCCAATGCCACTTGATAAAGTGCGCCTCCCCTTTGTCATTCACGAAGCGGAATGTATGCACACCGAATCCTTCCATCATACGGAAACTTCTAGGGATCGCACGATCGGACATCGCCCACATCACCATATGTGCGGACTCCTGGTTATTTGCTATGAAGTCCCAGAACGTATCGTGAGCAGTCGCCCCCTGTGGCATTTCATTATGAGGCTCCGGCTTTAACGCATGGACTAAATCAGGGAATTTGATGGCATCTTGAATGAAGAAGACAGGAATGTTATTTCCTACGAGGTCAAAGTTACCTTCTTCCGTATAGAATTTCGTAGCAAAGCCGCGGGCATCTCGGACTGTTTCCGCAGAACCTTTAGAACCTTGCACCGTAGAAAAACGGACAAATACTGGCGTTGTTTTGGATGGGTCCTGTAAGAAATCTGCTTTTGTATAATCTTTCATTGATTCATACGGCTGGAACTCCCCATGGGCTGCGAAGCCACGGGCGTGGACAATACGTTCCGGAATACGTTCATGGTCAAAATGTGTCATCTTTTCACGGAAATGAAAGTCTTCCATCAACGTGGGGCCGCGTTCGCCGGCCTTTAATGAAAATTCATCTTCAGAAACTTTTGTGCCATGGTTGGTGGTCATTTTTTTGTCCCGGTCATCGGTACGAAACTGTTCTAATTGTTCATTCTTACGATTTTCATTACTCATGTATAATTTCCTCCTTCTTTATGATATGTCAAAGCTTTCCTGTATTCATCTTCCCTTGGCACCACTCTGCAAAACATTTGTCGAAAAAAAGAGTACTCCTTGTTGAGTACTCTAGCGTAATAGTGATTCTGCACCATCTATATAAACCTCTGTACCGGTGATGTGGCTCGAATGCTCTGATGCTAAAAAATAAACAAGATCTGCTACCTGCTCTGGATAACCTGGCTTATGTTCCAGGGGTTGTCCACCTTCTGGATATTCAACTGGAATATCTACTTTCTCCAAACTCTTTTCCTTTTCCGTATTCTGATCGATATTCGTATCGATAGCACCAGGGCAGATAGCATTCACGCGAATTTGGTAGCGAGCAAGCTCAAGTGCTGCCATTTTCATAAAAGCTACCTGACCTGCTTTTGAAGTCGCATAAGCTGACATACCAATTCCTGAGAATGTGCGATTCCCGTTTATTGAACTGGTGATAATAATACTTCCTCCCGAGTGTTTCATAAAAGGTATGGAATGCTTCACAAATAAAAAACTGCTCTTTAAGTTGGTATGAATGGTTTGTTCCCAGTCCTCTGTTTTCATGTCTTCAATAGGTGCAAACGTTCCATTGATACCGGCATTGTCAAAGACGACATCTATCCTTCCCCAGTGAGTATGAACATCAGCAAGCCCTTCTTTTACACGCGCCTCATCCGAGACGTCGATATCGTAGACTTCTGCCTGCCCTCCAGCTGAAAGGATTTTGTCTTGTACTTCTTTTGCCCGGTTTTCCTTCACATCCATTAGAGCGACCGCATAACCTTCTTCTGCCAGTTTAATAGCGGCTGCTTTTCCGATACCGGATCCTGCTCCAGTTACGACAGCTGTTCTTGATTCAGATTTCATAGACACCATCCCATCTATTTTTCATTGTCATTTGATATTTTCTCAAGCGGCTTAGTTGCAGGCCCTTCAATCACATTACCTTCTACCGTAAAGCGGGAACCATGGCAGGGACAATCCCAGGACCTTTCACTGTTATTCCAAGCCAAATCGCACCCCATATGCGTACATGTGGTATCTACCAGGCTGACTTTTCCAGACTTATCTTTATACGCGCCTGCCTGTTTGCCATCCACCTTCACGATAGCTCCTTCATCAAAATTAAGATCTTGCAAGTCCTTTTTATCTTTCGTAGGCAGCTTGCCTTTAACGAACTCTTTTGCAACATCCGCATTTTCTTTGGTAAAACTCTTCAACCCGGTACTATTATGGAACCTCGAGGGGGAATATAATTCCTCGAATGGATTTTTACGTTCCGTAATCAAGTCATGGATCACATCAGCTGCTATAGTACCCTGCGTCATTCCCCATTTGGCAAAGCCGGTGGCTACATAAATGTTCGGATTAGTTGAAGTGATGTTTCCGATGTAAGGAACAAGGTCCAGAGTACTCATATCCTGGGAAGACCAGTGATAAGGAATGTCCTGAATGGCATAGTGGTCTTTTGTAAAATTGACTAGATTGTTGTAATGCTGCCATGTATCTTCACTCTGACCACTAGTATGACCTTCCCCTCCCACTAAAAGCAGCGGTTCTCCATTAGTATCACTTGCATTTCTTATGGAGCGTTTCGGTTCCTCCACATTAAGATACATGCCTTCTGGTACAGTCTGTTCTGCTTTAAAAGCAACAGAATAAGACCTTTCCACATGAAGTCTGGAGAAATAAAGACCATCAAAATCTTTAAATGGAAAATGAGAAGCAATGACAACATGATCGGAAGTAATTGTATTACCATCTGCAGTGATTACCTTTGGTTTATCTCCTTTTTCCATATCGACAGCACGAGTATTTTCAAAAATGTTAACTTGTTTCTTCTTCAGATAATCTATAAGAGGAAGCAGGTATTTCACTGGATGGAATTGTGCCTGGTGATGCATTTTGATAGCTCCAGATACAGGAAAGGGCAAAGCAGTATCATTTGTTATCTCGCCATCAATTTCCAGCTTTTCATAGATTTCTGCTTCCTTTTCTATTAGTTTCTTAGCTTTTTCTGTTTCCCCATAAACAATAGCATCCTGGTAAGAAAAATCGCAGTCTATTTGCAGATCCTCCATATTCTTCTCAATTGCCTGCAGAGCGGCCATATTCGCCTTGTAATATAGCTCCGCTTTCTCATCTCCTATTGTTTTTTGCAGCTGTTGGTATATCAATCCGTGCTGTGCGGAGATTTTGGCGGTCGTATAGCCAGTAGTTCCTTCTAAAATTCGTCCGGCTTCTACGAGAGTAACCTCGTAACCTGATTGAACAAGCCGGTAAGCCGTAGTGATTCCGGCGATTCCGGAACCGACTACGGTAACCTCAGTTGAAATATCCTCTTCCAGTGGGGGAAAACTTTCTATTGGCACACCTCTCCAAAGAGATGATGGTGTATATGGTATCTGTTGATCTCCCATAAATGATAGGCCCTCCTAAAATATCGTTATAGGTACATACCCACGTGGAGGATTTTCATGCATCATTCAAAGTCGATCTCTGCTAGTAACTCATAAGATTTTAACTTAGCTTCAAAATCATAGATATTCGTTATTACGAGAAATTCTTCTGTTTGATACAGCTCCTGCAATCGCAATAGTTCCTGTCTTACTGTATCTTGGGAACCGACAATCATTCGGTTACGATTCTTTTTAATTTTTTCGACTTCTTTAAGCGTGAACGTGTGCCTTTTCACTTCTTCTACGGGTGGCACCCTCGTATCCAGTCCTTTTTCCACTTGGAGCAGCCACATATCCAGACTTAAGGTCAATTGCTCTGCCTCTTCATCTGTTCTGGCGCAGACAACAAACACACAAACATTGATACGTGGAGATTCTAACAGGTAGTTGGACTTAAAATGTGTAGAGTAGGTTTCTATAGCCTCTTCCCCATTGCTTGGATCGATGAAGTGACCAAATGTGAAGCCTGTTCCATTATTGGCAGCATGCCGTGCACCCCTTGATGACAATCCGAGGACCCACATTTCAGGATTTCCGCCCGTATAAGGTGTTGCTCTTACGCCAAACGATGGATGATCCTTTGGTATATCACCAAGGAGATATTGCTGAAGCTCTTTGACTTGTCTTGGAAAAGCACTCATTGTTTTATTAACGCCGTCTGTCAATGCCATGCGAGTTTTTTGGGAGCCTCCGGGAGATCTTCCCAAACCAAGATCAATGCGTTCGGGAAAGAGTGCTTCCAGCACCTTGAAGTTTTCCGCCACCTTTAATGGACTGTACTGAGGTAATAGCACGCCACCCGCACCTACGCGGATATGATCGGTGGCCGAAGCAATTCTGGTAATCATGATTTCAGGTGAGGAACTCGCCAGGCCGTTAGTATTATGATGCTCGGCCAGCCAATATCGGAAATAACCTAATTCTTCCGCTTTTTTCGCTAATCTTAGACTATTTTTCAATGTATCTTCGGCAGTAAAACCTTTAGAAATCGGTGCCTGGTCCAAAACACTTAACAGCATAAAGCTGACGCTCCCTTATCATCGTTGTAAGTTTATTTATATATTTCTTTCATGATCTTATTCAGTATGTCTAGCTGCTCTTCAAATAACAATTTATATCGTTTCTTTAACACATCAAATTCTTCTTTCCCTTTATCGGTAAGCGAATACCAATAAACTTTCTGCCGTTTACGATCATGGGATTTATAATCTTCCTTTCTCGATAACAAACCCTCTTCCGTCATATCATGTAACGTATCCAATAAAGTAGATGGAGCCGGTATCCAATTTGTAGTAAGCTTTTTAAATTCTTTCTTGAATTGTTCACTGATCATTGGAGGATGGACTTGCAGCAGGTGCATAATATAAAACTTTGTAAACTGCGCGGCAGTCATGTTTAATGCAAACTTCTTCGGATTATTTTTATGTGACATTTCTACACCTCTCCCCATCTATTGATAATTCTTTCCTCTATTACTAGATTTATCTTCTATTTTACAATACAATAGGCCTTGTGTGTCTATTTCAGCGCCTGTAGAAAAAACTTCCTTGATGATAAGAAATAAATTTCTAATTTAAAAAGTGTCCATAATACTGGCTTTATAGAAGAGGGTTTTGTAAGCTTGTTGCTAATGATGTTTTTTATATTAGTTCGGAGTTGCTACTAAGTTTCAAGTGGGAATAAATGGAGATTGACTTTAAAGATAAGGTTAACGGATCGAACAATCAGAACGTAAAAAAAGCCGGGAGCTCCGGCTTTTTTGTTTATTATAACTTCTCTTCGAACCAACGAAGCAAATGCTGCAACCGCTCCAGACGTAGCGATGGCTTCCCCGTTCTCGATAAATTATGGTCCGCTTCTGGAATCCGCACAAATTCCGTGTCTTTTTCCTGTCGTTTCAAAGCGATAAATAATTGTTCTGCCTGTTCAATGGGACACCTTAAATCCTGTTCGCTATGGATAATCAAGAGAGGTGTTTCTATCTCATCCACATAGGCAAGAGGTGAATGCTCCCACAATTTCTTAATATTGCGGAGATCTGCTTTGATTTGCCATTCACTGAAGTAATATCCGATATCACTCACGCCGTAAAAACTGATCCAGTTGGAAATACTCCGCTGGGTGACCGCTGCTTTGAATCGGTCGGTATGTCCGACAATCCAGTTGGTCATAAACCCGCCATAACTTCCTCCGGTCAAGCCCAGCCGCTGTTCATCAATAAACTCATACTTCTCCAGCAGATGATCGAGTCCATTCATGACATCCACATAATCATTACCACCATAGTCGCCTCTCACAGCATCGACAAATTCCTGATGATAACTATGGGATCCCCGCGGATTAATGTAAGCTACCATATAGCCCTGGGATGCCAGCCATTGCATTTCATGGAAAAAAGTATTGCCGTACATCGCATGTGGTCCACCGTGAACTTGATAAATCAACGGATAACGTTCCGTTTCATCAAACTCAATCGGTTTCATTATCCAGCCATGCACATCCCAACTATCAACACTCCGGTAGACGAATTCTTCTGGCTCTGAAATCTCCACATGGCTCAGCCACGCATCATGATAATCTGTCAGTTTCTGTTTTTCCTTTTGACTAACATCAAAAACGTAAAGCTCTCCTGGCTCAGTAGAGGTTGCGACTGTAGCTGCCACCTTGCCCGAGCTCACATCAAAGCCATAGATATGCTGCTGGCCATCCAAGATTTGCTTGATATTACCCGAGTCATTTCCTTCATAAAGGACAACATTACCATATTCACTGACAGGGAAATAAAAGGTTTCTTCATTTACCCATTGGACACCCGGCATCCTGGCTCCCTGTATTATGTCACCTGACATATAATCTCCTACGGGAAAATCGAGATCCTTCGTCGCATTTAATGTTTCTTCGCTTTCTTTATCAAAGACGAGAATATCAGGGTGGGAAGCATTCTTATAAACTTGCCCATGAAAAACGAAGGCAAACTTCCTTCCATCCGGAGACCATGCCCCGTCGGATACAAACCCTTTATCGGTTTCTATAATCGTGCTGGTTTTTGACTCTAAATCGTATAAAACCAGATCACTGTCAAACGAAAAATCCTTATTCTCCGCTTCATCTGCTGTATACATTAAACACTTACCCTCCGGAGACCAAGCCAGCAGACCATAATCATGCCCCGGTTTAGTAATGGTTTCGATTTCTTCTCTTTTAAGATCAATGATGCCTATTTGCTCGTATTCCTCAGAAAGAATACCTGCGCCGTCACCCTTATATTTCATCCTGTTAATCACTTTAACTTCTGGCTTGGTTTCATTGGTGTTCTCTTCTTCATCCGTTTTCTTATCAAAGGATTCATCCGGCTTTAAAGCGCCTTGGAATGCGATGCGGTTACCGTCAGGTGACCACTCAAAGTCACTCACTCCGTTAGGACAGGTTGTTATTTGTTTCGCTTCCCCTCCCGCTAAAGGGAGGACAAAAAGTTGACTGGCTTTGTTTCTGGTAGAAAGAAATGCAAGATAATCCCCTTTTGGGGACCATTGGGGCTGAATGTCTTTTTGTTCCCCATAGGTCCATTGATTCACCTGTTCACTCGTATTATCATAATAGAACAAATTAGATATGTATTTATCTTTATCTTTCTCCATATGAGTTTTAACGAAAATAATACCTTTCCCATCCGGTGACCACTTCGGATCTGTGATCGATTGGATGTTGAAAATATCTTCCTTTGTGACTGCCCGATTAGCGTCTGACATCGTTCTCCTCCTTTTGACCTGTTACTGCTTCCCCTGTAGTATGGATGCTTCCTTCTTATTATTACAAATTTTCTCATATTATTGTCATTTTCGAGTTACTCTCTTATATTGTTACAAAAATCGACACAAATAACCCCCATAGCTATGTAATAGCCATGGGGGATTTATTATTTTTCGATGATGAAGCCGATTTTTCCGAAATTTTTAGTATCACGCAGATATTCAAAAGCTTCCTGGTATTCCGCCAGCTGGAACGTTCTGTCGACCTCTGGTTTAATATTGTGCTTGGCAATAAAAGAAAGCATGGCCTGGAATTCTTCTCCACTGCCCATCGTCGAACCAAGTAGATTATATTGCCCATAAAAGAACTTACGAATGTCGATTTCCACTTCATCTTCTGTGGTGGCACCAAAGGTTACAATCGTACCACCTTTACGAACAGCCCCGAGTGACTTATCAAACGTAGCCCGCCCGATGCTTTCCACTACAAGATCCACTTGTTCATCCTTTAACTCTTCATTCCAGTCTGACTGCGTAGGAATAGCGCGGTCCGCTCCTAAATTTTTAGCAGCTTCCAGCTTTTCCTCGCTTCTTGAGGTGACGATGACACGCGCTCCAAGCGCTTTAGCGAATTTCAATGCAAATGTCAGGACTCCACTTCCTATACCAGGAAGTAGGACAGTATCTCCCTCCTTCACTTTCCCGCGCGTGAAAATGACACGATAGGCCGTCAAGGCAGCAAGAGGAAGGACCCCGGCTTCTTCCCAGGAAAGATGGGCAGGCTTCGGCTCGACATGGTCACTCGGGACTACCACATACTCTCCGAAGGTTCCATGATCAGGAAAGCCCATAATCTCAAACCCTTCCGGTGGCGCATCGCTATTTTCTTTCCACCCGAGGCCAGGGTTGATGACCACCTCATCACCAACTTGAACATCGGTTACTCCCTGTCCCACTTCCGCAATAACACCAGCTCCGTCAGAACCCAGCACCACTGCCGGCTGATCCGCTTTATGTCTTGAGGTAACAGCTATGTCCCTGCGATTCATTCCCGCTGTTTTCAATTTCACTTTAACTTTGCCCTGGCTTATTTCCACTTCCTCTATGTCCTGATAGGAAAGCCCTTCTAGTCCTTCTTTTCCCTTATGAATAATTGCTTTCATTATTTCGATTCCTCCTTGATACTTTGCTGGATATGATCAGCGAATACTTTCAACTTTTCCATATCCGATACATCCTCTTCGAATAAAGGGACTTTGATTAATTCCTGTTTAGTAAAAGTATCTTCAATTTGTTTTAAGTAGTTGAGTTCCTGTTTTCTTCGTTTGGCTAGAAATTCTCCGTCAGCGTGGTCCGGCAATACCTTATTAACAACAAGTGTACGGACGTGAAGATGGTATTTATCCAGCTGCCTGATAGCCTGCTCTGTTTCAAGGATTGGCAGCCTTTCAGGATTCAAAACAAAAACAAACCCTGTCTTGCTTCCATCCAGGATAATTTCCCGGACGCTGGCAAACTTATTCTTCCTTTTCTGCAATATTTCATAAATCGGGTCTTCCACCGGTTCGCCGTCATTCAGCAACTGCGTATAATTATCATTGATCTTTTTCCTTCGTTCCAGCATCCCATCAATCCAGACACTCATCAATTCCGGAAGTGTCAGGAGACGAATCGTGTGTCCTGTCGGTGCTGTATCAAAGACTATTTTATCAAACTGATTTGCTTCTTCGAGAATAATCGAAATCAGCCGGTCGAATAATGCAGCTTCATCCGCTCCAGGTGAAGCACTGGCCATATCTATCTGCCTATGGACCTCTTCCACCATCCGGGATTTAACCAGCCCCTGCAGATTATCTTTTACTCCTTCAATATACCGTTTCGATTCTCTTTCCGGATCCACTTCAATGCCCCAGAGATATTCAGTCAGTTTTGTTTTTTCGTGTTTGATTTTTTTATGAAAAATATCCCCGAGGTTGTGGGCAGGATCCGTTGACACAATCAATGTCCGGTGACCGGAATCAGCCAATGCCAGCGCAAAAGCAGCGGAGGTCGTCGATTTACCGACGCCTCCCTTTCCCCCTATGAATACTATTTTTTTATTGACTAGATTACTCATCCAGAACGATCCTTTCCTAAAGAATTAACAACAGCGGATGCCATCAAGGGGAGACTTCTCCATCCCCATCCGCAAATGCCAATCGTGGAATTTTTCGATGATATACGGGTAAAGTTCGAGTGTATAATAGAAAGCAGGATTCGGTATGCCGAGCATGTCGGAATAGACAAGCAAAAGGAATAGGTCATCCTCATCCCTGAGCTCTCTGGCAACCTCGTTTTTGTGAGGAAGACTGAGGATCTCATCATACAACTCGAAGAGACGCTTTAACGAAAACTTCTTGTCACTGTCACTCATACATGCCGCCTCCCTAGCTAAATAGCCTTTCTTTAATCAGTGTATCATAATTGTTTGAATCTCTAAGGTATTGACCATCGATAAAGATCGCATTGAATTTGATATGGAGGAAAAAGTGGGACAATCCTTCCAGCCAGGATATATTCCCTTTGTTGGCCTGAGTAATGAAATAACCGGCAATGGATAACAGGTTTCGCGGGTCAAGAAAAATGATATTCACTTTGTCGCCATAATCGATCAATATTTGCCGGTATATACGCCCCATATCTATTCTGTCCTGTTCATGATGCTTGAAATCGTCACTCATCGTGATGAGCCCGTCACCACTGATTCCACCGCATCACCCTCCGCCTATTTGTTTTTCCGCTCTTATGATCATGATATCAACCATTTGAACCCCTCCTTTAACGGTAAAAGCCGCACATGACCGCGCGGCTTTTACCTCATTTATTAGGAACTTTTTTCTATATTATTATTTTTTTCTTTTACAATAGCTGAAAATGCAGTAAGAACGATCCAGAAAGTAAAAACCAGTATGATGGCACCAAAGCTGAATAGAAGCCAATCGCTGCCTTCGGTCCAAGGTGCCCATTGAGTAAACACTTGTTCAATCATTGCCCATAATGTCATAAACATCAGGAAGGCCATTGGTATAATTGCCGGCCAGAAATTTCTTCCGGACCGCTTTAACCAAATTGAAATCAGCAGTAAACTAATTCCGGCTAATAACTGATTGGAAGTCCCGAATAATGGCCATAACAGGTACCCTCCAGAACCGAAGCCCTTAGGACCCTGTGGAATTAATGTAAGAGCTGCACTTGATACTACCGCAATCGTAGTTGCGACATGTGTTTTCGTAATTGGCTTGACATTGTACTCTGTACCAAGTTCTGCAATGATATAGCGCATTAAACGGACTGATGAATCAAGTGTGGTTGCAGCAAAACTTACCACAATAACTGAAACGATTGTTGCAGCAACTGTTGCAGGGATTCCAAGACCTGTTGCGAGCTGGGCAGCACCCTCGATAAATACCCCGAGACCCGCTGCACTAGACGCCGCAAATCCGCTGTAAGTAGCGGTGAAATCACCAGCGGTCGGGAAGAAGGTGATAACTGCAATGATGGAGATTAACGCAAGTGCACCTTCACCAATAGCCCCCAGATATCCTACAAACCTGGCATCTGTTTCTTTATTCAGCTGCTTGGATGATGTGCCTGATGAAACCAATCCGTGGAAGCCGGAGATAGCCCCACAGGCAATCGTGATGAATAATAACGGAAACCAGGAAACATCATTCGCTTGCCCATTTGTTACTGGAGCCGTTACTTCCGGGTTAGTAAACAGTAAACCAAGATAAAGGATTCCCAACCCTACAATTAACTGGTGCGAGTTAATATAATCTCTAGGCTGGAGAAGCTTCCAAACAGGCAAAATAGAAGCTATATAGACATATACCATGAGAACGACGATCCACACCAAGAACGCCATCGATGTAGATGTCATTCCAAATAGGCCAGTAGCATCTTCTCCGCCAAAATATTTGATAAGATCAATTTGTAAAGCCGGTACATAACTGGCTACGATAGCAGCCAGATACATGGTTGCCAGTGCTACAAGTGAAGGAAGCAGCATACTCCCATTTCTTTTATATACACTGTAACCGATCCAGATTGCCAGTGGAATCTGAATGAAGACGGACAAAACACTTGCCGGGAAAGAAATGAACAAGTTTGCAATCACCCAGGCAAAAACCGCGTTTACCATCAAAACTAATAATAAGATGATAAATAAGAACAAAATCTTTGCACGTTGACCGATCAATTTGTTTGCTAATGTTCCAACAGACTGACCTTTGTGTCTTACTGATAATACAAGTGTACCGAAGTCATGGACACCTGCTGCGAAAACGGTGCCAAGCAGGACCCATAATAACGCAGGAAGCCATCCCCAATATACAGCGATAGCGGGCCCCAGAATAGGTGCTGCCCCAGCTACCGACGTAAAATGGTGTCCCCATAAAACAAATTTGTTGGTTGGAACAAAATCTACGCCATCTTTATATTGATGGGCAGGTGTCGTAAAGTTTGGATCCAACCGGTAGATTTTCTCGGCGATGAACTTGGAATAGTATTTATATCCAAGGAAAAAAATGATACCGCCGACAAGCGCTAACCATATACCACTCATATTACCCCTCCTCTGTTGTCGTGTAAGCACTATCTGTATCCGCTTACACTCTACATAATTATACTATGTCAGGTTTCTATCTATCAATAAAGTTGACTGACTTGTCTAATAATTCCTTTTTTTAAAAATATAAAATAAACCATAAAAAAAGACCGCCTCTAAAGAGGCAGCCTTTCAATCTATTAATCTAGGATCGTAACTTCTACGTTTTGCACCCCAAACTCAAGTGCATCAGAACGTTCC
The DNA here is from genome assembly GCF_043496955.1 of Thalassobacillus sp. B23F22_16. NCBI lineage: Bacteria > Bacillati > Bacillota > Bacilli > Caryophanales > Bacillaceae > Thalassobacillus > Thalassobacillus sp. B23F22_16. The sequence goes on from NZ_JBIEKD010000032.1 coordinate 18,111, forward strand.
GGCATGAAGATATCAATCTTATTACCTTTAATTGCTCCACCTATATCTCCAGCTACTGCACGTCCATATCCTTCTACATAAACTTCAGAACCTAGAGGAATGACGTTCGGATCGACTGCGATGACTTTTTTATCAGGGTTGGCATTCAAGTCGATTCCAGTATAAGTGACACCAGAGCAGCCAGTGCAGTTTGCTGTATAAGCTGTTGCACTTACATTTATAGTTTGACCTTCAGCAGATTGAGAAGTTTGTTCTGCACTGCTGTCTTCTTCAGCTGATTCATTGCTGCTTGTCTGTTCAGGCGCTGCGTCGTTGCTGCTTGTTTCTTCGGTTGCTGTATCGTTCGTGTTTTTCTCCTCAACAGCACCTTTTAAGCTAAGTTGATCTCCAGGGTAGATTGTCGTAGTAGAGATTTGGTTCCAATTCTTAAGCTCGTCTACAGATACGCCATGCTCTTGAGAAATTCCCCAAAGTGTGTCACCGGATTTAACAGTATAATAATCGGCACTTGATACGGCCGGAGTACCTTGTTCATTAGATACACTCAATTTATCGTCAGGATAAATGATATTAGATTTTAGGTTATTTAAATCTTTCAATGTTTCGACCGTCAGATTATACTCTTGGGAGATTCCCCAAAGCGTGTCGCCTTTATTCACCACATATTCTCCGTCGTGTGCCTGTGCTTGTACTGCTAGCCCACCAGAGATTGTGGTTACGGCTGCTAATGATACTACTGTTTTCTTCACAGGAAAACCTCCTTAAAAAATTTGGATTAATTTTGCTTACAAACCCTAATTTAACATATGAGGGATAAATGTTAAGAACAAAACAGTAACATTTATATTTCAGTAATAACATTAATATATCAATAAGATTACAACGGCGAATAAAGCGATTACAAATTCGAATTACGCAAAAAAATAGTGTTATTGCATTATCGCAATAACACTATTTTGAAATTTAATATTCAATTTATTGTAAAGCTTTTAATTTTTGTTCTACTTTTGCATCTTGAATATACTCGTCGTAACTCATTTCCTCATCCACGATGCCGTTTGGTGTCAATTCAATAATGCGGTTTGCAATCGTTTGGATAAATTGATGGTCGTGGGAAGAGAACAATATCGAACCTTTGAATTTGATGAGACCATTATTCAAGGCTGTAATGGACTCCAAGTCCAGGTGGTTCGTCGGTTCATCAAGAATCAGAACATTGGCACCACTCAACATCATTTTAGACAGCATACACCTTACTTTTTCGCCCCCGGACAGGACACTTGCCTTTTTCAGAGCTTCTTCTCCTGAAAACAACATACGTCCAAGGAAACCACGGAGGAAAGTTTCTGTTTCATCTTCTGGTGAATATTGACGAAGCCATTCTACAAGGGATAGGTCACAGCCTTCAAAATATTTCGAGTTGTCCTTTGGAAAGTAGCTTTGGCTTGTTGTTATTCCCCATTTATAAGAGCCCTCGTCAGGTTCCATTTCCCCGGCTAATATTTGGAACAGCGTCGTTTTCGCAATTTCGTTACTGCCGACAAATGCTACTTTATCATTTCTATTAAGTGTGAAACTAACGTTATTCAACACTTTTTCACCATCGATCGTTTTAGAGAGTCCATCTACCACCAAAAGATCATTACCGATTTCCCTCTCAGCGTTGAAAGCGATGTAAGGATATCTTCTGGAAGAAGGTTGAATATCGTCCAAGGTGATTTTTTCCAACAGCTTCTTTCTGGATGTCGCCTGTTTTGATTTGGAGGCATTCGCACTGAACCTTGCAATGAATTCCTTCAATTCGTTGATTTTCTCTTCTTTCTTTTTATTCTGTTCTGCAGCCATCTTTTGAGCCAGTTGACTGGATTCATACCAGAAATCATAATTTCCTACATATATCTGAATTTTACTAAAGTCCAAATCAGCAATATGAGTACAGACATTATTGAGGAAGTGTCGGTCATGGGAAACGACAATAACCGTATTTTCAAAATTGATCAAGAAATCCTCAAGCCACTGGATTGCTTTGATATCCAGATGGTTTGTCGGCTCATCCAACAGGAGAACATCTGGGTTTCCGAATAATGCCTGCGCGAGCAGCACTTTCACTTTTTCAGAACCACTGAGATCCTTCAGCAATTTACCATGAAGTTCTTCTCCAATGCCCAAACCTTTCAATAAACGGGCTGCATCGGATTCTGCTTCCCAACCATTCATTTCTGCGAACTCACCTTCAAGTTCAGCCGCCTTGATGCCATCCTCCTCTGTAAAATCAGCTTTCATATAGATGGCGTTTTTCTCCTCCATCACTTCATAAAGACGCGTGTGTCCCATAATGACTACCTGCAGCACTTCATAGTCATCATATTCGAAATGGTTCTGTTTCAATACAGCCATCCGCTGACCAGGTTTCATTGACACGTCCCCTGTCTGCGCTTCGATTTCTCCGCTTAATATTTTTAAAAAGGTCGACTTTCCGGCTCCGTTTGCCCCAATCAGTCCATAGCAGTTGCCAGGTGTGAATTTTATATTTACGTCTTCGAATAATTTCTGGTCACCGAACCGAAGACTGACATTTTGTACATTAATCATTCAGGAATCCTCCATATTTCAAAATTTATATCAGAAGAATTATATCATTCTTATGCTTAAGAAGATATAACTGTAAGCAAAACTCCTAAGGAAAGGAGTATGAAAAAGCCACGCTGGTGCACAGCGTGGCTTTTTGCAGCTTATTTATAATAAATACTATTATTATCTACCACTTGCAGCACTTTCGAAGACTTGCTCATTTCACTTTTGCAAATCGGACAGGTAGGAGTTTCTTCTATTTTGAAGTTATCTCTCATCCAGCAGTTGCAATCCTCTGAGTTGCAAACCCAAATCTTTGTTTCTTCTTTAATCACTTCTTCTTGATTTTTCTTTCCGAATGCCATTGTTAACCTACCTCCTTTGAAAAATGGGAACCTATGTAAAAGAGACTGACTTTCCATAAAGCCAGTCCCTTTCTCTTCATATGTTTGTACTGCTATTATAGTTTAACTACATTTGCAGCTTGAGGTCCACGGTTGCCTTCAGTAACTTCAAACTCAACTGCCTGGCCTTCTTCAAGCGTCTTGAAGCCTTCACCCTGGATTGCACTGAAATGTACGAATACGTCGTCTTCACCTTGTACTTCGATGAAACCGAAACCTTTTTCTGCGTTAAACCATTTTACTGTACCATTTTTCATTCTTTTGGTCCTCCAATGTTTCTTAAAAATTAATATGGACTTCATAAAAAATCACATATTATAAAAAGTACCAACAACTCGTTGATCACTCTTTGTAACAGGTGACTTTTGGAGCTTCCATTCATTTACAACTTTCAGCTTTTAAAGAATGAAAGTATGTACCTATATTACTATAGTGAGAAACTTTTGTCAAGTTGAACTCCTTACCACCCCCGCTTCTTCCATTATATGCAATTCACTCCATTTTTATTCACACTTTCTGAATTACTCCGCATGCCAGCCGTTTACCGGCATCTCCTGCTGGCTGGGACTGGTAATCATCCGGACTTTCATGGATAATGACAGCCTTGCCGATGACATCATCAACTTTAAAACGACTGGTGAAAAACATCATTCTGGCAAACCCATCATTAGAAAAAAGCACAGGAAAATCACCTGCATGATTGCCATGGGGCTGGTTATCCGGATTCCAATGACCTCCCGCCGCTTGAAAAGGATCACTATCATCTCCGATTTGACAGCTGCCATTTTCATGGATATGAAAGCCGTGAGGGCCTACTTGCTTTTTCCCATCTTCTCCTGGCTGGTATTCAGGAAGCCCCTGCACCTGTATAAACACCTCAACTCCATACGGGAGTTCATAAAAATAGACATCTCCTGTTATCCCTTCTGCCAAGGGACCTCCCTGAATTCTGGCTCTTGCCTGCTTTGGCTGTTGTCTGAAAGGGGCTGGGTGGTAATATACCTGAGCAGGATATCCATAATAGTACACGTCTCTCACCTCTCCTCTTGTTTCTTAATCAACCTATTCACATCTTGGATATATTATGCATCCTCCCCATACAGCACCTTTGTTTACAACCCGATGCTGCTGTGCTAAACTCCTGTTATATTTTTCATCACGTTCAACAAAGGAGAGATTAGATGAATAGGAAGGTATGGGCGATAGCTCTCGGACTGCTATTGGTCCTTGCTCTTGCTGCCTGCAGTGGAGACGAAGATAACGATGCTCAGAATGACAACCAAGGAGAAAATGAAGAGCAAACAGAAGAAAATAAAGATACAGCTGAAGAAGAGAATCAAGATGTTCCCGACCCGGTTGCAGTAGTCAACGGAGAGGAAATATCTAAGGAGCAATTCACTAACCAGTATAATGCCATGAAACAACAATACGAGGGCATGGGAGTGAATGTGGAAGAAAATAAAGAACAACTGCAGGAAAGCATCGTCAACTCTTTAGTAGATTCAGAGCTGTTAGTTCAATATGCAAAACAGGCCGGCATTAACGTAGATGATCAGGAAGTAGAAAAACAATACGAAGAAATCAAAGGCCAATTAGAGTCAGAAGAACAAATGCAGGAATTCCTGAAAGTGAATAATATGTCTTCTGAAGAAGAACTGAAACCTCGTATAAAAGAACAGTTACAGGTCGAAAAGTATGTAGAAGAACAAACCGATCAAGCGGAAGTCACTGATCAGGAGCTTCAGGAAGAGTATGATAAAATGGTCGGGCAGATGGAAGAACAGGCAGAACAATCAGATCAAGAGCAGGACATTCCTTCATTCGAAGAAGCCAAGCCTCAGTTAGAGGAACAATTAAAACAAACGAAAGAACAAGAGCAAATTAAAGAACTGGTAAAGAAACTGCGTGATGATAGCGAGATAAAAGTCAATATGTAAATAGAAAAGACGCCTGATTCTCCAGGCGTCTTTTTTCATACAAACTGAGCCAGTGCATGGTTTTTAGTTTTAAGGGCTTCGATGTCAATTGGATGTTCGAGGTTATAATTCAAACCATCGTAGTATTCGGTTATTTCTTCTGTTTTTATAGTCTCAAATTTCTCAACGATTTCTTTCCATTGCTTCATATACTTATCTTGAATATTCTGTTCAGCCTGTTGTAGCCGGGCTTTAATGATTGGGTCGGCAGCTTCTTTCAATTCTTCCTTCACCAGCTCTTTTTCGTTCTGCTCGAAAAACTTTTTGGTCCCTTTAAATTTCTGCAAAATAGCTTTTGTCTGTTCCGCATCAAAGGCAATCTCGAAGTCGAATGCTGGATGTTCAAGGTTTTTTGAATCAATATCACCTAATTCAAATTTATCACGTATTTCCTGCAAGTGACGCTCCAAATCCTGATTCATTTGCAGCAAGGAGTCATTGAGGAATGCCTCTATTCTTAGGGATACAGCCCGAAATTCCTGATTGAATTCATAGGTCACTTCCTGCTCCAATGCTTCCGACGCCATTTCCAGCTGGGTTTTAGCTTCTTTTCCGCTCCCTTTTATTGTTGCTGGATTAAAATGATGTTTAAAATAATCATTGAAATTTAGTAAGAGTCGCTGATGAATGTAATATACTTGTTTTTCAATTTTTTGAGTAATCATCGTTTCATACTGACGGTAGTTGAAAGCTTCCAGCGTGTTCAGCATCGAAGATTTTTCTGCTTTATTTCTTTCTACTTTCTTGTGCCGTGCTTTCTGATCAAGGCTCGCATCGGCAATGATTGCTTCCATCCGGCTTTTTGTCCGGGCAAAATCATGGTGGATAGAACGTATCAGTACTTGCGGCAGCTCTTTTTCAATGAAGGTATAGAAACGCTTTTCAAATTCCGGGAAGCCATCCCTTGCTTCAGCAATTATTTCTTCTTCATCCAAATCCTCTCGTAAGGCATAGAGACTGGATACGGGAAAGATTTGTGGATTTCTGATCTGAAAACGCAGCAATTGTTCTTTCATATATTCAAGAACACCAGCAAGTTCCTTTTCTGAACGCGCCAGATCAGCTGCATTTATAAGAAAGAACATTTTATCCATACTGAATGCGTCTTTAACGCGCCCCAGCTGGGTCAGAAAGCTTTCATCCGCTTTTGAGAATGGATGATTATAATAGGTGATAAATAGCACAGCATCTGCACTGCGAATATATTCAAAAGCGACATCTGTATGTCTGGCATTGACGGAATCAGCACCCGGTGTATCTACGAGTGTAATTCCTTTCCGGGTCAATGGACAGTCATAATGAACCTGCATCCATTCCACAAAACAAGACTTCTTCTCATCGGCAACATATGCGGGAAACTCATCTAAACCAATCTTCAATTGTGCTCCCAGGTTATCAGAAGCTTCCTTATACCCATCCAGTACCGCTTCCACAAACGACCGCTGCTTATGCGCCAGTTGCTTAAACTCGTTACTCTTTACTTCTTCAAGCTTATCTAATAGTGCTGGCAGCTCCCGACCTTCAAGACCAAGGAAACTTGTGATGGAAGCCAGATCCTCTATCATTTGAGCCTCTGTTTTCATCTTTACAATAATACTTCCATGCTCATATTTCTCATTTGGCGGAGCGATCTTATTGATTGTAGCGGTCGTTGGATTTGGTGAAACCGGCAATAATTTTTCCTTGATCAAAGCATTAGCGAACGAGGACTTTCCAGCGCTGAAGGCCCCAAATAACGCCACTGTGAACTCTTGCTGCTTCAAGCGACTCCCCTTTTCATCAAGCTGAAGTGTCAACTCTTTAAATCCAGGTGTTCCTTCGACTGTTTCAATCACCTGGTCAATAACTCGTAATGTCGCATTCTTATCTATGTGATCTTGTTCGGGTAATTCGACTTCATCCGGCTGGTGTACAGCCTCCTCCTGATGATTCTTTTGTTCGTCAGGATCCCAGGCATCGAGAAAGCGGATGTTTTCCTCTCTTTCTTTTAATAGTACCTGTATTCGTTGGTGTAGTCCGGATTCAGGTGTCTTTTCGGTAAAGGCGTGCCACAATCCAGCTCGATAGCTTTCAATCTTATGTTCTATATCTTCCAATTCCTTTTGGTACTGTTCCAGTTGTCCGAAGGATTGTTTCACATCATCAAAGGCATGGATTTTCTGGCTGGCATCATCCCGGATTGCCTGCTTGATTTCCTCCCATATTCCCTTAACATAGGATTTATAGGTCCGCTTCACATCATCTGCCACCTTATCCGTGTATACCAGCACGTAGGTATTGGTCACCTTCGCCCCTGAGTCGATCAAATCTTCTAGTGCCTGTTTTGGATAATCGGCATCTAAGTTTTGAATACGTTCGGTAACCTGTGAACCTGTGACAGGATATGCTTCCACTACTTCCAATAAGCGATCACGTAATGGCCAGCGAAGGTTTTTTTCCACTATTTTCATCAGGTGGTTATAGAACGTCTCTTTCCTTTGTTCCCGTTCTTCTTCTGTTTTCTTCTTCGTGAACATCAATCCGACCTTGAAGCCAGGCTGCATAGACTCGAGGTAACGTTCAGCATCTTCTCTTAATGTTGTCGGCATCAAATAAGCATTCTTGAAAAGAGATAATACCCGTTCCTGATAAAGCGCTTCCGCTTCTTCGTCACGATTCTCTAAGCGCTGGATTTCACTTTGAACCTGCTCCCTCTTTTCATCAGGCGTCGTTGATTGCAAATCTTCCATTTTCTCTAATAGCTCTACTTTTTTGTCCTCAAAGTCTGAAGCAACTTCGTCGACACTTTCTTCTAAGATCAGGGATGCGCTCCTAGTTATACTTGCTTCCCGTTCTTCTGCAGATATTTCCGTCACTGTTGTTACATGGCTTTTTAACATGGACAGCTCATTAATCGCCAAATCAGGCGACATCAAAGTTGTATAGAAGATCTTATCAGGGGTCAACTGCCAGTTTTCAAGCGCCTCCCTGACACTGGTTTGAAATTCAGGAAAGGATAATTCACTTTCCTGATGCTTATCAACCTGGTTAACTATAATGGAAAAAGGAAGACCTTTTTTCTGCATTTCCTGTAAAAAGGTCAGATTCACTTCTGATTGGACATGATTATAATCCATTACATAATACATATAATCCATTAAATGAAGAGAAGATTCGGTGATGACCCTATCCGCGTCATTGGTTGAATCCACGCCCGGGGTATCAATCATCGTGACATGGGAAGAAAGATTGGCATCCTTCTGGCTTATTTCTAAAGAAACGATTTCGTCCCCATCCTTACATAGTGACTGGATTGTTTCCATATCAGGTCTTCCTTTATATTGGGCTGGGCGACCATCCCGGTAAAACACACGTGTGTAATTTTCCCCCGACTGCAGTTTGACGACATTAGCACTTGTCGGTATTGGGCTGGAGGGAAGAATTTCTTCTTCCAGCAGGGTATTGATCATGGTCGATTTACCAGCAGAAAAATGTCCGGCAAAACCGATCATTACCTGTTGCCGCTCCAATTTATCGATCAAATCAAGCACTTTTTCCGCTTGCCTGTCATTACCTTGTTTATTCAATTCATGATATAACCCACTTAACGGTTGTGCTTCTTTCGTTAGCTGACTGCTTTTTGTAGTTACATTCATGTACGGGACTCCTTTATATCCGGCAAATAATTTCTCTATTCCTTATTCTTGTTATATATTGTAGCAGGAGCTAAGCTTTATGGGTAGTGTTCCCTACACTTAAGAGTTGTTTCTTATTTCTTTTTTTGACTATCGATATATTCTTTGAACCCTTCTACTTCGAATTTCTCGCCAAATAGCCCTTCAAGGCGCTGCATATAGTCGTTTGATAGTAAAGATGACGCCCCTCTATGAATTTCCTCGGCGTAATGAAAAGGCGGAGTGAGCTCTTGCTTTTTCTCCAGAACATAAAAGGTGAGCACATTCTTTAAAAGCTTATCACCCAACTGCACATCTACAATCGTGGGGCGATAATGACCAGCATTGACCCCTTCCCTTTTGAACAAATAGTCGACTGCATCAAGAGGGACCTGGTATAACACTCCTTCGACATTGTCATCTGCTTCGATAATATCCGCCCTGCCGCCGTCATGAAGATGGAGAGAGAATAAAAGACGGTACCCATTAAGGACGCCACGTCCAAGTTTTTGATGGAAATAATGATCAATCCCTGCCAGTTTGAACCGTTCTGCATCCATGCACGAACCAAAGGCAAAATAAACTACTTCATCCTGTTTCAGCAATTCATGTACTTTCCAGTCTCCGTATTCAATTTCAGCTACTGCCATTTCTTGTCTGTCCGGTGATAGATAATAAACGTAGGACTGGAAATTCCCCTGGTCTGTCTTTATTTCCCTGATTTTCCGATCATATAAATTTTCTTTGCCGTCTCCTTGAAAACCCTCCAGTTCGTCAATGGCCTCCATCATCTGATCTGTTACTTTATATAGCTCACCGTAGACGATTGCCTCCTCATCCACTAATACTGGATAATAACTTGGACCTTCATATAGTTTGCCAGTCGTACTAGCCTGCTCTGAAATCAGCTCAGCCTCTTCCAGATGAAAGGCGTTCGGCTGGTTTTTTCGCAATGTTCCATAGACAAACAGATAGTTATTCATGTTGCGTCTTCCTCCTTAGCCAGTATTCCTGATGACTCATCATTCCATAAGCTGTTTCAGCTGTAGTGACTCCCTGTATCACAGCATGCTCGATGACTTTCGCAGCAAGCATTCCAATCGTATTAACATCTGCTTCAACCTCTCCTGTGGACAGGACAAATATAGTATCTCCGTCAACAAGCGTATGTGACGGCCTCATCGTTCTGGCAAATCCGTCATGTGCAATTGCTGCGATCTTATTTGCCTGTGACTTTGACAGTTTTGCGTTAGTCATAATGACACCGATCGAAGTATTGCCGGAAAATCGGTCAGCCTTTCCAGCCATGATCTGTTCTAATAATATATTTTCGGTAGAAAGTAGTGTTAAACGTTCTTTATCATAAACCCCTGCCATCAGCTTTCCATCGTGGGGCGAAACAATATCACCGAAACTGTTAACTGCCACCATGGCACCTATTTGTACATCAGCAGCTTGAATGGCATAACTCCCCAGGCCGCTTTTCATCGCATGGTCAGGACCCAATATTTTTCCAATCGAGGCACCTGTACCGGCCCCGACGTTCCCTTCCCTTATTCCTTGCGTTTGATAGGCATCCTTGCATGCTTCATAACCCATTTGGAGATCAGGGCGGCTGCTGTTATCTCCAACATGAAGATCGAAGAGAATAGCGCCAGGAACGATTGGGACTTTGCCTGCCCCTGTCTCGAACCCTATATCCTTTTCTTCCAAAAACTCCATCACCCCTGACCCGGCAGCAAGTCCGTACGCACTCCCCCCTGCTAAAAACACAGCATGGACATTTTCCACGAGGTTTTCCGGACGTAAGAGATCCGTTTCACGGGTGCCTGGTGCGCCACCACGGACATCCACTCCGCCCACAGCTCCGTGTTCACACAAAACGACTGAGCACCCAGTTGCTGCTGTCTTATTATCCGCATGGCCTATCCGGAAACCCTTCAGAGAAGAGATATCAATTTCTTTCATTGGCCTATTCCCCTCCTTTTACCCATTACATATTTACAGGGTAACGAAACACACTAGGAAAATAAACTATTTTTGTCATACAGGAGGTATACCTATGGATTATATGCTCGACCCCCATGAAACTAAAGATGGTACTGACGTCTTTGTCATTATGAAGGATATACATAACCCGGGAAATTGGGAAGTCACATCAGGGAAAATTATTCAATCTCCTTCTTTGCCCGACACAAAAACGATATGGTTACAGAATAGTTATTGTAAGTTGGATGACAATCATGTATTATTTAGAACCGAACAAGAGGCGAGAAACTATTATAAAGAATTGTTTCAGTAGGCAGGTTTTTGAAAATTTGCTAAAGTTATGATAGAAAGAATGAGAAATAGAAAAGCAAGGAGGGGGTAAACAGTGGCGTCAGCACACATTATCGTACACGGACGAGTACAAGGGGTCGGATTCAGATTTTCTGCACAACAAGTAGCAGCTGAACATAATATCAATGGCTGGGTCAAAAATAATACCGATGGTACAGTTGAAATAGAAGCAGAAGGAGACAAGCAGAACCTGGATCGTTTTATTGAAGACATTCAAAATGGTCCGAGTCCCTATGCAAAAGTCGACCATATGGATATTACTACAGAAAATAAAGAAAAAGGCTATAAAAATTTTCAAATAAAAGGATAGCCGCTGTTTACATGACAGCAGCTATCCTTTTATTACTCTATCAGAAACCAGACGCAAGGAATAGAAAATGAATGGCTTACTTGTTACCTTGTGATGGCCGGACGACTACTTCGTTGACATTGACATAATCAGGCTGTGATACAGCGTAAGTGACTGCCCGGGCAATATCCTCCGGTTCTAACGGCTCTGTCTTTCTGTTCTTGAAGTTTTCTTTTACTTCTTCGTCCGTAATGTGATCAGTCAATTCAGTGGAAACAGCCCCTGGTGATATATTCGTCACGCGTACTCCCGATTTCGATAACTCTTTTTCCATTCCCATAGAAAGCGCACGTACAGCGAACTTGGTTGCACTGTAAACGGAACTTGCAGGGAACACTTCATGTCCAGCTACCGATGAAACGTTTATTATGTGTCCGCTGCCTTGCTCAAGCATGGTTGGCAGGGAAGCATGGACACCGAATAGTACACCCTTAATGTTGACATCCACCATTTGCTCCCATTCATCCACATGATCATTCTTAAGAAATGATAACAGCATGACACCAGCGTTGTTTACAAATATATCTACGCTGCCGAAGGCCTCTTTAGCTTCCGCCACCAGTTTTTCTACATCTTCCTGTTTAGTAACATCTGTCTCCACAACTTTTATATGAACCGAATGCTTTTGCTGGATTTTCAAGGCGATTGCATCCATCCGTTCTTTTCTTCTCGCAGCAAGCACAATGTTAGCTCCTGCATCCGCTAAATGCATGGCAATCGCCTGGCCGATGCCACTGCTTGCACCAGTTACGATTGCTGTCTTATTTTTCACTTCATTCATCCTTACATCCTCCTTCGGTAATATAGCCTCTGTCTAATCTGATACCCTGTTCCAACCACAGGTATTCATTTCACCGGAATATTTTTAACAAAAAGAAAAGAACGAAACCCAAATGGATTTCGCTCTTTTATGCGCTTCCTTTACCAATGTATCAATTGCGGTTATAAGCAGTCTATCATTACTTATATTTGTTTATTTATCAAAGAACTTTCGATTGATTTCGATATAGTCCTTCTCTTCTTCCGGTACTTCATCTTCCATATAGATGGCTTCTACCGGGCAGACAGCCTCGCAGGCGCCGCAATCGATGCAAATGTTTGGATCGATATAAAACATATCTTCTCCTTCTTCTATGCAATCGACTGGACAAACATCCACGCATTCAGCCGCTTTTTCGTCTTTACATGGCGAAGTAATAACAAAAGCCAAGTGAATCTCCTCCTTTTATGTTAGTAAAGTTTCTATTTGTTATTTACTAGGATGTGATGAATGTCACTCCCTATAATATCTATTAGATACCCTCTTAATTAATTCCTGCTAATTTGACAGAAAAATAATCATTCTGTGTTTTGCGGATGAGCAAGATGGTCTTTCCAAATCCGTTCTACGGTATAATCTCCTCCTTGTTTTTGGACAAGGAAGACATCCGGATTACTAATTTCCTTCCACTGTTCGAAGCCAATTTCTACATCAAACGACTGCAATAACAAAGCCATCAAGTTTCCATGTGTAATGAGAGCGATGCCCTGGTGATTTTCGTCCCGCTCTATTTCCTCCAGCAAGTGAAGGACGCGGGATTTAGCTTCGTTGGAGGACTCTCCCCCCGGCATTTTAAAATCCAAATCTTCAAAAGTTTTTTCTAAGTAATCGAGAAAATCATCTAAAGGTTCCTTACTTAAAATCCGTTCCTGGAGACGGTCGTCTATTTCTATCGTCAACCCTTTTGGGGCTGCGAAAGGTTTGATGGTTTCAACAGCACGAAAAAAAGGACTGGATATTACCCTGTCAATCTCAGGGGCAGACTGATTCAGAAAATGAGCAAGTGCCTGTGATTGCCTGATACCTTTTTTAGTCAGGGGGGAATCATGGTGCTGGCCTTCTGTCGCACTATGGCGGATTAGATATAATTTCTTCACCTACGACCATCTCCTCGTATTAAGGGTTACCTCCATTATGGACGAATATAGCCCCTATGGCAAGATGACTTGCTACGCCTCTTCCTTTTATTGCCCACCTGTTGTAACTATGAAACATCATCTGTGACAGAAAGAATATTTCTAAACAGTTCGATAGGCTCATATAAATAGGAGAAAAGGAGGGATTGAATGGGAATAAAATTGATAAAGATTTCAACCATTTATTTTTTGATAGGGGTAGCGCTTGGTTATGGTATGTCTATTTCTCATATTTATGCGCTTTCTCCTGTTCATGTCCACATCAACTTGCTAGGCTGGACGGCATTGACTTTGGCTGGTATCGTTTATTATTTATTTCCAAACGCAGAGAAATCAAGACTTGGCAAATGGCACTTTTGGCTTCATAATCTTGGACTGCCGATCATGATGGGCTCACTCGCAGTCATGATTGTCACAAAGAATGAAGCATTAGGAGCAGGTACTGCTGTAGGAGCAAGCCTGGTGATGATCAGTGTTATATTATTTACTATTAATGTCTGGAAAAATGTCAAAATCGAGTAGGAGGAGGTGACTAACCTCCGTCCTCTCACACCACCGTACGTACGGACCCGTATACGGCGGTTTCTTTAAGATTGACGTAAGAAAATATATCTTTGATACAAACTGCGAAGCCCTAA
>NZ_JBIEKD010000033.1:0-31345 GCF_043496955.1 Thalassobacillus sp. B23F22_16
TTGCCTCCAGCTTCCTTCAGATTCCAGGTCGTCCCAGACACCCTTGCCTTCAGCTAACGGTTACAATGACCTTCACCGCTCGGGACTTGAACCCTAAAGCGTGCGCACATGCCGGGCACACACAAAAGGAACCGGACTGAGCCTCAGTCCGGTTCTCCCTACTTGATTACTAGTTATTTAGTCAGTTCTTCCATGAAGGAATGGAACATGTCAATATCCATCTGTTGTGCTGAGTCAGAAAGTGCCACAGCAGGATCAGGATGCACTTCTGCCATCACACCGTCTGCTCCAATGGCCAAAGCAGCTTTAGCTGCCGGCAGCAATAAGTCGCGACGGCCGGTAGAGTGGGTAACGTCCACCATTACTGGTAAATGCGTTTCTTGCTTCAGGATTGGTACCGCAGATATATCTAATGTATTCCTGGTTGCTTTCTCGTAGGTACGGATTCCACGTTCACAAAGCATGATATTAGCATTACTACGGGAAATGATGTACTCTGCTGCATTGATGAATTCTGAAATAGTGGCGGACATGCCTCGTTTCAGTAATACCGGCTTATCTACTGAACCTGCAGCTTTGAGGAGTTCAAAGTTCTGCATGTTCCTTGCTCCAATTTGAATGATGTCTACGTAGTCGACCGCCTTATACACATCTGCAGGGTTCACTATTTCACTGATGACTGCTAAGTCGTATTCATCAGCTACCCGTTTTAAAATCTTCAACCCTTCTAACCCCAGTCCTTGGAAATCATAAGGGGATGTTCTAGGTTTGAATGCTCCACCTCGTAAAATTTTCAATCCTTGTTTCTTTACAGCTTCTGCAACAGCCGCTACTTGCTCATAGCTTTCTACTGCACATGGCCCCATGATAAAGTGCGGATTGCCATCACCAATTTTTTCACCGTTGATATCGATAATCGTATCTTCAGCTTGTTTCTTCCTGGAAACCAGTAGTGCTTTGCGGTGATCGTCTTCTTGCAGTTCAAGACTGGCTTTAAAGATCTCTTTGAATAATTGTTGAATCGTGGAAGTTTCAAAAGGTCCTTTATTATGTTCTTGGATTTGATCCAGCATTTTCCGCTCACGGACCGGGTCAAAACGGTTGACCCCCTGGGTAGTTTTAACTTGCCCGATTTCCTGTACGAGTTCTCCCCGTTTATTAATAAGATCTAAAATTTCCAGATTCACCCGATCCAGTTCATCTCGTAATTGATCTAGTTGTTCATTGCTCATAATAAAAGCCTCCATTCCGTTTTACTTTGCTGAAATAATGAATATTTTTAAATGATAATTACGGAACATTATATATGACTTAACTCTTCTTGTCACCCCTTTAAAGCGATAAAATCCAGAAGAATTTTAAAATGTTCAAACAAAACAATTATGTAATCGCTTACAGTCAAAAATATAACGATTTATTATTTTTGATTGTAAAAAATGCTTATTCAATAAAAGGGCCGAAAAGTCGAAGACTTGATTTCGTGATATCTAGGGTTCTTTACCATAAAAGTGTCTGGGGCGGCTGGGAAACCACTCGCTTTCCTGTGGGGGAACTGGCGAGCTTCCTCGGGCTATCGCCCTGTAGGATCTCGCCTAGATCCTTCTCCCACGGGAGTCTCGCAGTTTCCCAACCACCCCATCCGAAGGATGGGAGAAAAGAACCGCTGTTATATTGTAGATGTCTTCTACTTTTAATGGATAATTGAACAAAGATGGGTTTTAAGCTCACATTTCATGCGTAGCTCACTCTTTTTTGAAGAACGATATTCAGATTTTTCCGTTCTCTTATAAATGCAAGGAGGTCCGGGAAATTGCGAGACTCCTCGAAAATGCTACGCATTTCCTTCGTGCGGTGTCTATTCAAGAAGCTTATTCAAAGTCGAATGGGAGAACAGTACATGGCTTTAGCCCGAGGAAGCTCACCGTACGCCCACGGAAAGCGAGTAATTTCCCGGCCCTCCACACCGTTACTACCGTAACGGAAACAAACTATCTCGAAACTGAGTCTTCAAGAAAAGGGATCTTTAATGGAAGATCCCTACATAGCCAAAATGAAAAACTAACCGAGCTTTTGTTGGCTCCCTTCTAATGCTTCTTCCGTAACGGCTCCGTGAGAATCATGCCAGATTACTTCCTTACCTTGAAATAATAATGCCTGAGGCGATTCATGACGGATACCATATTCCTCAGCAATCTTGTTAGATAATGGACGGGCTTCCTGTACATGAAGCATGTAGCATGGTATTTCTGTTTTATTATTAAATTTTTCAAATTGTGTTTTTACAAACGTGCTGACTGGGCAAGTCAAACTGTGTTTGAGCAGATAGAAATCTTTATTTTCTTCTACTAACTGATTAAATTCCTCTTCGTTTTTTAATACGTGTATACTCATGTTCCTTCCTCCTCTATGATAGACATGAAAATGACGAGACTATTAGCAGCCTCGTCATTTTATTTATTTTGCATTGCTTGAAGTGGTGGTAGCTTCCTGTTGCTTTTCCAGCTCTTCTGCAGCTTCTTCAATGGCTTCTGCAACTTCCTGAGCGGCTTCTTCTGCCTCTGCGTCATCCTGGCCTCGGATATTGCGGACTTTATCGCTGATCACTTTTGTTGAATCCTTGAATTTTGTGCCAAACTCCTGGGATTTTTCTGAGAAGTTTTTGGATAGCTGGGAAGAAGATTCAACAGCGCGCTCTTTCCATTCTCCGCTTTTTTCAGATGCAACGTCCTTCCACTCACCGGCACGATCCTTCAGGTAATTCGATCCCTGATTAATATCATCACGGAATTCGCGTCCCGCTTTAGGAGCGAATAACAGTGCCACTACAGCACCTACAACACCGCCGATCAAAGATCCTACCAGAAAATCTCTGCCGTTTGTTTGGTTTTGGTTCTTGTTTTCACTCATCCTTAAATTCCTCCCTCTGTTTTTCTTCCATCTTCTTTTTTATATTTTTTGTACAGATTGATGGCTACCTGCCCCCACCTCATCGCCTGAGCTGCGGAATCATCATCATTGATCTTTGATGATGTTAAGCTTCTTGAAACGGATCGGATAGACTGGTTGAATTCCTGAACAGAATCCCCGATTCCTTTAACGCCATCTACCAATGAATTGAGTTTCTGTGATTTTTCCCCTACATCCTCTGCCAATTTATTGGTTTTATTCAATAGCGCTGTCGTTTCAAGGGTGATTCCTTCCATCTGTTCCTCGACACCTTCGAGAGTATCTGCTACGTTGTTCATTGTCCTGGAAACTGATTTCAAGGTGATACTTAGGTAGATCACCAATACTGCAAAAGCTACAGCTGCAATGAGTGCAGCAATGTATAATAGAATTTCCATTCCCCCTGCTCACTCCTTTTATTATGTATTTGTCATGTTTTAGTAAGTACCCTGGCTTGATTATTGCTAAACGTGGATATAGGGAACCAGTTCTATTACTGTATTATTCGTTTTAAATCTTGGAATATCCTTTTTTTTCGTCTGAATCTGTAAAAATTTTTTTCTTATGTTCCGATAAAAACAAAAGAAGCTGTTTCAAGAGTGCCTTCCAGCACCTGCTGGGGTTGATACTCTTGAAAATGCAGCCTCTCCTCATTTAATTATTTAACTGTAATTCATAAGCCTGCTGATACTTTTGAATGTCACCGGCACCCATGAAAACTAATACACTGTGATCATATTCTTTTAGAACATCCGTATTTTCTGCCATAAGGAGATTCGATTCCGGAATCAGATTCTGCAAATCCTGAATTGTCAAATTACCATTTTCCTCCCTGGCAGAGCCAAAAATATCACAAAGATAAATGGCATCGGCTTCTTTCAAGCTTTCGGCAAATTCTTTCAGGAAGGTTTTCGTTCTGGTAAATGTATGCGGCTGAAAAATCGCTACCACATCTCTTTCTGGATACTTTTTACGCGCCGATTCGATGGTGGCTGAAATTTCAATTGGATGGTGCGCATAATCATCTACCAATACCTGATCACCTACTTGTTTTTCGGTGAATCGACGTTTAACCCCCGCAAAGGAACTCATTTTTTTAATTTCTTCCGCGGTCATGCCTTCATAATGACATAAAGCTATCACACTCAAAGCATTAAGCACATGGTGATTGCCATACCCTGGTATTAAGAAGGTATCATAGTAGGTATTTCTTACAAATACATCAAAAGACGTGCCTTCACTGCTCTCTTGAATATTCTGTGCCTGAAAATCATTCGAATCTCCCAGGCCGTAATATAAGACAGGAACATTTGCTTGAATATGCTGTAAATGTTCATCGTCTCCGCAGGCAATAATCCCTTTTTTCACCTGTTTGGCCATTTCCTGAAACGCCTGGAATACATCCTCGATACTTGTGAAATAGTCCGGATGGTCAAAATCAATGTTTGTCATAATGGCATAATCCGGATGGTAAGAAAGAAAGTGACGCCGATATTCACAAGCTTCAAAGGCAAAATAAAGACTGTCTCTATGGCCTTTTCCAGTGCCATCTCCAATCAAATAGGAAGTTGGATAATTTTCTGAAAGTACATGGGCTAACAATCCAGTAGTCGAGGTTTTCCCATGGGCTCCTGTTACTGCAATGCTTGTATATTTTTGAAGCCATTCACCTAAAAATTCGTGGTAACGGAAATAAGGAAGACCTTGTTCCTTAGCTGCTACAATTTCCTCATGATCGTCAGCAAAAGCATTTCCGGCAATAATCGTTAAGCCCTCATGAATATTACCCTTCGAAAAAGGCAATATCTTTATATTTTTAGCTTCCAATACTTCTTGAGTAAAAAAACGTTTGTCAACATCAGAACCTTGGACATGTTCGCCCGAGTCATGCAAAATTTGCGCCAGGGCACTCATTCCAGTCCCTTTGATACCAATGAAATGGTAAGTCGTCATAAACAAGTACCTCCAAAATTAGTGAGTCACTTTTCCTTAGTATATGTATCATACTAAAAGTTGCGATTTTGTCGCCAGGCTGCTGTTAAAACAAATTACATTTGCCCTATGAGGAGCCCGGATAATTTTATACTTCCCTATTTTAGCATGGAATAACAGGAAGTAAAAACAAAGTATATTTAAATAATAGGCTTTTCGCCAGGCACTTTTGGTTATAGCCTATTCCCATACACTTTAACCCTTTAAAGTTGAACTTTAGGCAGACACCAATAATACCAGATTAAGAAAAGGAGTAAATTGAAAAGAAGACTTACATTATATACGTAAGTCTTCTACTATACTATTCGTTGTCTTCCTCTGTTGTTTGGGGATGATATGGAACTTTTTCTAATCTTGGGTTTGGATGATAACGGCGTCCTTCTTTAGCTTCAGGTTTTCCGTTCAGCAAAACATTGTCTCCTGTGAAGCCGATATCTATTTTTAACAGACTGCCGCCGACCCCATACATATCCACAGGGACTTTTAATTCTTCGAACATCTTAATTCTACCTTCTGTAAACCCACCGCTCACTACAATTTTCACATGGTCGAAACCTTCTTTATCCAAGGTTCTTCTTAAAGCGAAAATCAGCTCTGGATTTACCCCTCGAGGGTCGAATGTACCCATTAAATGCTGGTTCCGCAAGAAATATTTATCCACCATACTCCGAGAAGTATCTACACGTACTGCTTTCAGATCGTCACCAAATTCCCGTGCCACTTTCAGGGAATCGGTGATGACATCATTATTATAATCAACAAGCGCCATCAGTTCATCTTTAGGAAATTGTTGATGATAGGCCTTCGTTGCAGCTACAACATCACCCTTGAACATTTGAATGAGCGCATGCGGCATTGTTCCCATGCCTTCTTTTCCCCACCATTCATTCATCGCATGGGTAGCCTGAGCTGTCGATCCCCCAATGAAGGATGCATATCCATCCCCAGCTTGCTGGGTATAATGATCATCCCGATCTCCCATAAAGATAATCGGTTTCTGCTTGCCACTGGTCCGGGCAGCTTTCACCACGTTATATACATTCGTAGCCACAGATGTCCGTCGGGCAAAAATTCCATCAATAATCCCTTCCAGGTAACCAAAATTTTGATAAGGACCTGAAATAGTCATTACTGTCTCAAAAGGGCTGATTTTATCGCCATCTTTAAGAGAATAGATTTCCAATTCTTCCGGATTGTCAGCGAACGTGTGGATAAGGGCAATCACTTCATCCGTACCACATAACACCGCATCATTCTTTTGGAAAAACTGCATCGTCACATGATTGTCTTCCAGATTTTCTTTCACTATTTCTTTCGTTTTCAAAAAATAGACGGCAGAGAACCAGCCTTCCTTTACTCGTTCATCAAACTTGAATGTCTTATTTGTCAGCCGGTCAATTTCGCCATTTAATTTACGTGTGATTTCCTTCATAATTCTGCTCCTTATATAACAAAGAATCCTTTTCCGAATAAAATCATTCATCTCTAATCATATAAAATCTGCATGACTAACACAAGCCATTTCTAAAACCATGAAATAAAGCCATCCCCAGCCAAATAAATGGCATAGGAAATGGCTCTACTCGTCAATATACTTCTGATGACTCTTGAGAGTGAAATAGTTCTTCCACTTGCTCTCTTGTTAATAAAATATCTCTTGGTTTACTTCCCTTTTGTTCTGAGATGATTCCGTATTCTTCCATATGGTCAATTAACCGTGCCGCTCTGTTATAGCCTACTTTGAACCTTCTTTGCAGCATGGATGCACTGGCTCCATTATGCTCGATTACAAAAGATACGGCTTCCTCAAAGAGTTCATCCTGCTCCCCGGCTTCCTGTGCTGTCTGCATCATTAGTTCCTCTTGTTCAAATAAATAATTAGGAGGAGCGGATTTCTTTACAAAACCGGTGATGCGCTCAATTTCATCATCCGACACGAACGCTCCCTGAATCCTTACTGACTGTCCAGAACCGTTTTCAACAAAAAGCATATCGCCCTTACCGAGCAATTTTTCTGCACCTGCTGTATCGATGATTGTTCGAGAGTCCACTTGAGACGAGACACTGAAAGCAATCCGTGTCGGGATATTCGCTTTAATCAGCCCGGTAATAACGTCAACGGAAGGCCGCTGTGTCGCAACCAGTAAATGAATGCCGCATGCGCGTGCCTTTTGAGCTAAACGGCAAATGGCATCCTCTACATCCTGCGGAGACACCATCATTAAATCAGCCAGCTCATCAATTACTACTACTAGATATGGCATTTTTTCATCAGCCCGGTTTTGTTTCATCATTTTTTGATTGAAACGTTCAACGTCCCTTACGCCCTCTTTGACGAATTTTTCATAGCGATCATCCATTTCTTTGACCGCCCATTTAAGTGCCTTAGTCGCTGCTTTGACGTCCGTAATCACGGGGGAAACCAGATGTGGGAGCTCATTGTACGGCGCCAATTCCACCATCTTAGGATCTATCAATAGAAACTTGACATCTTCATGGTGAGCCTTGTAAAGCAGGCTTACCAAAATAGTGTTAATACAGACACTTTTACCGGATCCCGTAGCTCCTGCAATAAGGCCATGTGGCATTTTTTGCAAGTTAGTTACCATTGGAGTCCCACCTATATCTAACCCTAAGGCTACGGTTAAAGGTGACGGACTCTCCTTAAAACTCTCGGATTCAAAAATCTCCTGCAACCCTACTATATCGGATTTTTCATTAGGTATTTCAATCCCTACCGCCTGTTTCCCCGGTATCGGTGCCTCGATACGTATCGCTTTTGCTGCCATACTCAATTTAATGTCGTCAGCAAGATTGGTAATTTTACTCACCTTCACACCTGGTTCGGGCTGAACTTCAAATCTTGTGACAGAAGGCCCACGCATGGCATTGACGACCTTTGCGCGCACATGAAAATGGTTCAGTGTGGTCTCCAATAACTCCATCTGCTCCCTGGTCCGCTCATCGTTGTGACTGGATTTTTCTACAGGGTCATCTAATAAGTGGAGGGGAGGCTTATGGTAAGTGACAGACTGGTTAGCACCTTTCGCCTCTTCTGCTTTTTTAACAGTTCTTTCGGACTTATGATTTTCAGTCCTGTTTCTTTTATCACGAGGGGTCATAATCACATTAAATGGCACACTGCTACCGCTCTTCTTAGATTCTTTTTTTCTATCTTGGCTTTTAGCAGGTGCCTGTTTGTTTGTTTTGACTTTATTAGCAGCGGGATTCTCCGGTTCAGACTGGTTTTGCTGCTTATCCGTTTTATTTTCTTCTGGAACAGTTACCGGTTCGGCAGGTTCCTTTTCAATTCTCTGCATATTTTCAGGCTGTTTATCTGTTTGTCCCTCTTGTTCAACATCTTCGGTATGATCTTCCACCGCTTCTACCGTTCCAGCTTCGTCATACGATTGTCCAAATTCCGGGTCTGTTTCCGCTTCCTCAGATTTCTCAACTTCTGTTTCTCCCACTATCTCTGATGCCTCATCTACGCTTCCCTCATCCAGTTCCGCTTTTTCCACTTCTGTACTCGCTTCTACCGTTGCAGCTATATAAGATTGCGCATCCTCAACCGGAGAATCTTCAAGCTTTTGGGAGGTTAATATTTCTTGGTTTATTGGCTCGTCCTTATTCAGCTCATTTTCTGCATCATCGGCAAGGTTATCTTCATTTCCTTTTGAAACCTCTTGCTCTTTTTCCTCTGTATTATCTTCTACAGGAATCGCCTCAAGCGAAGAGACAATCTCCTTCGGTGAAGAATGTGAGGAGGCGTCTTCACGATATCTTGCCAATAATTCCGATAAGCTTTCCGCTTGTGGTCGCTGATCCTCTTCGGCAGCAGTCAAATCCTCGATGATTTGCTTTTTTTCTCCTCTACGATGGTATCCATAAATCGGCGAAGGAACTTCTGTAGGTTGAAAAGGAATTTTATAAGCTTCTTCATTACTTGCTTCTTTTGTGTAGCTTCTATCACTGCGGCTCGATTGACTCTTATGTAGATGGGAAGAATACTCATTCTTCGCTTGATTGTTGGTATTGGATTGATACTTGGTTTGGGATTGATAGTTATTCTGTGTCTGATAGTTTTTTCGAGCTTGATAGCTTTCCTTTTCAGGTTTCATTCGAGGAGTCCTGTCTACTGTTTTATTCTCCACATAGTTTTCGCCATAAGTCTTTGCAGGACGACGCTTTCTCTGCTCCTGTTCCGAACTTCGATGATCAGGAATTACCGGAAAACGAAATTCACCTTGTTTCGGGTATTTATATGCCATTTTTGTTTTAACATAGGGGTCATTATTTTCTTTATGGTTATACGTGTAGTCAACCTGCATCGGCTGTTCAGATGTCTCGCTGTTGAACATATCTTTCAGTTTCTTCTTCATCTGATCCCACATATTATCACTCTCTTCTTAACAAAGGTTTTACTTACTATTTTAACAGGTTTTTCATTCATACAGGTTGTTTTTTAGATAAAAAAAAGACTGCAGCACAAAAATAGGGCTACAGTCATCCTAAAAGTGTTTTACAGGTCAAACTCCTGACCAATTTCATAATCCTCTTCCAATACTAGAATCCCTTTTTCTTTCGGGGCATCTGGAATACCTAATTCTTTTGCAGAACATATCATTCCACGGGAATCCACCCCTCTTAATTTAGCAGGCTTGATTTTCATCCCGCTTGGCATGACGGCGCCTACCTTGGCTACTACTACATTCTGTCCGCTATCGACATTAGGGGCGCCGCAGACGATTTGAAGTTTTTCATCTCCCACATCTACCTGGCAGACACTTAATTTATCCGCATTTTCATGAGGCCCTTTTTCTTCTACATAGCCGACCACAAATTTAGGAGACAAATCTAGATCCAACTTATCGCCTAGGTCATTTTTTTCAAAAATGGCTTTAATATCTTCCAACATAGCTTCTGTCAGTCTGATTTTCCCGTGTTCAGCTAAATTCATATAATTAGACAGGTTGAAAATATTGTAGCCTAACAGACTGCCATCCCGTTGATCTGTAATTTTCACCACATCACCATGGTGTTCTTCCTTAATAAAGTTGCGGTCCCCATCTTTATGCGGGAAGACCAATACATCTCCAATCCCTTTTGGGTTATAAAATACAAACATGTTTACTCGTCCTTTCCTTCATCTTTAGGTTTATTTTGAGCCAGAATGAAGATTGGTTCCAGTTTTTTATCTTCATATAAAAAGGATAATGAAGTGACCGGTGTTCTTCCTTCCGCAAAGAACTTCATTGCCATTTGAGCCAAAATATCATAGCCGGCAGGGTTTTCAATATCGGCGAATATGAGTACATCCTGATGCGGAATACTCAGCGCTAATTCCCCTTCTGCATTTGCTTTCATCTCTTCCAGTAAAGCTTCGTTTAACACCCGGCTGGCATCGTACCCATCATTTGTGGACAAGAAATAGAACGTGTTTCCGTACACTTTATCTTTGGACATTTCTACAGGCAGTGAACGCACATTGAAGCCAGCAATTTCTTTAATCCGATCTGCTGACCATCCTTCTCTTTCCAGCATGTCTTCGTCAATTAACTGATATGATTTCCCTAGGTCTAAAGCGTAATAAATCCGTGTTTCAGCCGTATGGTCCGTATAGAGAAGTTTCTTTCCAGAAGAAGTTTCTGTAGGGAAAGAGCCAGCTCTAATTACTGGAAAGATATGACGTTCTTTCCCTTCCAGGTGATGAGTTTCATTCATAATTCGCAATGCTTCTTTGATGTGCTCTTCCAGCTCGTCCAAGGCATCTTCGCCTCGATTTTCCCACTTAGAAATAACATTAGGCAAGGTAACCGTTATTCCCTCGCCTGATTCTTTCCATTCTATCCGGAAAGTATCTTTATCACGATTAAAAGAAGTTCGCCACTCTTCCGAATGCAATCGTTCCTCAAGTTTCCGTTTCATTTTGATACTCGTCATTTTCATACCGTTTCCTCCTTTATGTATGGAGAGAAATCAATTACTTCGTCTATTTTAGCATAAAAAAACTGCGCTTCAACAATCGCGCAGTTTCCGATTATTTTTGTAATCCTTCAATGAATGTTTCGATTTCCTCTTTTGTTTTCCGTTGCTTACTGACAAAACGGCCAATTTCTTCTCCTTTATCGAATGCAACGAAACTTGGAATACCTAGTACGCCATAGTCCACGCAAATATCCAGGAAATCATCACGATCTATATAGAGAAATGTATAATCCTTATATTTTTCTTCCAGCTCAGGAAGAAATGGTTCGATAAACCTGCAGTCAGGACACCAGTCCGCTGAAAATAACATGATTACTTTATCATGGTTACGATACTCATGAAATTGTTCTTCTGTCTTCAATTGTTCCATGTTTACACCTCCGGTTTTATCCTACCATAGCTTTGCCTATAATTAGATATTGGGTGCTCAGGACATTGTAAATAAATGATTATAATTCCTCTTTCCCTTCACAAACAAACAGCTCGAATTCTGTATTGCTTATTCATAATTGATTTTCATATCCCCTGGCTGTATCCAGCCTTTTTTTCGGAACCATTCGGCAATCAATAAACTTATTATTGCAGGAGCAATAACATGGAGGAAAAGTATAATCCAAAATATATCCCAACTGAAGCCCATCGACTCAAAAGTCATGATTTGACCAACTAAGCCACTGGTACCCATTCCTGCACCCATAGGATTGTTTTCCATTTTAAACCATACAGTGGCCAGTGGAGCAAGAGCCGCACCAGCAATCGTAGGCGGGATTAGGATAATCGGCTTTTTAATAATATTGGCTACTTGAAGCATCGAGGTTCCTACACCTTGAGCCAGCACCCCGCCAAATCCGTTATCACGGTAACTGATCGCGGCGAAACCAATCATCTGAGCAGCACCACCTACGGTCGCAGCACCTGCTGCAATACCATCTAACGATAACATCAAGGTAATCGCAAGACTGGAAATCGGTGCAGTCAAAGCAATTCCTAGCAATACTGCGACGATCATGCCCATGATAAATGGTTGTTGGTTCGTCGCCCATTTGATGACCTCTCCGAACCAGAACATGAAATTACCTATCGGCGGACCTATGAACGAGCCAACCAAAAACCCCGCAGTTATCGTTAAAAATGGAGTTAATATGATATCTATTCTCGTTTCCTTACTGATTAATTTTCCAATTTCAGTTGCAACCAATGCTGTCACATAGCTGCCAGCAGGTCCGCCTAGTTCTGCACCGAACGCGCCGCTGAATAATGCAGCAAACATCACAAGCGGGGGAGCTTTCAACCCGTATGCAATGGCTATACCAATCGCTCCGCCCCAAATTTTCACATCCATCGCAAACTCGCCCATTTCGATAAACGAAGCAGACAACATCGGCCAGAAATGAAGTTGTTCACCTAATGTTTTAATGATTAAGCCAATAATCAATGATGAGAATAGCCCTAATGCCATAAAACTAAGGGCCGTTATAAAATAATCCCTCGCACTTAGGGTGACTCCCTTTCGCTCAAAAAACTTTTTCATCGAAAAACCTCCCCATCATAGCAGCCATTTCATTTTACAAAATATTATTACAAGTGTAAAGACACCAGCATAGGGACAAAAGCGCAAGCGCCTTGCTCTCCCCCGACAAGCTTAAGGCAAGCCTCGCCGTGACGTTTTTGGTCACAGAGAGGATTGACTTAAGACCTCGAGGGGGTAGGCGCTGGAGCTGGATGTAACCCACTACTTAAAGTTATCTAAAAAAAAGAAAATATAATAATATCCTAGATAGTTAAAAAATCCCCTAGCCGATTTAATACGGCCAAGGGCTTGCTATTAATAAGCGATTGAGTTGGCGATTTTCATCATTTTTTCTGTATCTTTTTTTATCGATTCCTTTTTACTGAATGTAGTGACCTTCACACCACCAACTCCAACTTGAAGCTCGTACTCCTCTTCTTCATTGGCGGGAAGAACTCTTACATAACCAAACCGATCCTCATCTTCAAATGATTCCAATAGTAAGTGCTCATCTTTTTCAGAAGCTGCTTCATAGTTCAGCTTACTGGTCCGTTCTTCTTTCGGATTATAAAATAAGATGAACGTCTGCTCCCCCTCTTTCAGAATCAAATTGCTTTGTGACTCTTCGGATACTTTCATGCTTTCGGGAAGATATAATGAGAATGAATCCGCCTCATGATTTGTTTCCATCTCGTTTTGATTGAAACTAGTTTCAGCGGTTTCACGTGTGTCTGCAATGGCATCTTCTTCTGATAGAAACATACTGCAGCCAGTCAGCATCAAAGTAAGGAAAGCCAACGTAAAACCTATAACCTTCTTTTTCATCGATTAATTCCTCCTGATACTTTCTCTTTTACTTTTATGATACTATTCTTCAGAGTGATGACAAGTTCCATTTCATGGCATTCCCTCTCATTGGACAGTACCATATGATTTGTCCATAATAGAATTGTAGGAACTTCAGGAAATGAATGGGAGGAATTTAGTGATGGAACTGACTGTCTATCTAGCTGGACAAATCCATGATGATTGGAGAAATGAAGTTAAACAAAAAGCGAAAGAAAAAGACTTGCCCCTTACGTTTGTGAGCCCACAGGAAAACCATGACCGTTCTGATGATATCGGGGAGGATATTCTGGGCGAGCAGCCAGGAAATTTCTACAAAGATGATGCCGCTTCCTCTATCAACAATTTTCGAACACAAGTACTGATGCAGAAATCTGATGTGGTCATCGCGTTGTTCGGTGAAAAGTATAAGCAGTGGAACACTGCTATGGATGCAAGCGCTGCCATCCATCTTAATAAACCAACAATCATTGTACGTCCCGATTCATTGATCCACCCTTTGAAAGAATTGTCAAATAAAGCGGATGTCACCGTAGAAACTATCGATCAGGCAATGGAAGTATTGCAATATGTTTATGAATAAATTGAAAAGAAATTAATTCAGACGAAAACCCGGACACGTTGTATACAGTGTCCGGGTTTTTTTAACGTACTATAATTTTTTAATGGTAGTCTTAGGCTATTTATCAGCAATATTATCGAAACTTCCTGTCAAATTCATATTGACCTTTCAATAGTTGTGTAATATGAACAAACATATCTTTTCGTTCCACCATGGAATTTGTAAAAATTCCTATTGCTCCTTCATTTCTTCTTACTTCTCGTTTATCTGCATAATCATCCATTACATCACCAAGTTCTCTACCCTTTTCCAATTCCAACTTGATTTCTTCGGGTAATGGAATCCTTGCTCCACTTGCAAGATAAAGGTTTTCCTTTTCATCTACCAGAGCGCCCCAATTACATAAGTAGAGATCATCTTCAATCTCCATAACTCCGCCTTCCAGACCAAGTCCCATGACGCCTTTCTTCATGTTAGCACATTCTCTTGCCCTGTTAATGGCTCCTTCTTGTGTCTCTTCATCGGAAAAAGGTTGTGCAGAAACTTTTGATTCTACGTCCACCCCATCAACTTCAAATTCTGTAAAGACTTCCTTAACAGAATTAATTTTGGTAGGGTTTTGAGAACCGATATATATACGAACCATTCCATTCACCTTTCTATCGAACAATTACTTCTTTTCACTATACAACATACCAACCATTCAGGTCTATGGTAAATAACCACCAGACAGCTTACATTGAAAAAACTCATCTTGTAACCAGCTACTTATGGAGAAAGCTATAGTCGTTTCTTATACTATATCCTTTAAGAGAGTTAAACTTTCTTAAAATATTAAACACGCAGGCGATTGGCCTGCGTGTTGCAAAATCGAATCATTATTTAGTTTATCCGTTATTTCGGATTTGGTCCACTGTATTTTGGTCGGTGGACTTAACTAATTTCACCAATAATTCTTTAGCTGCGGCGTAATCATCGACATGAATAATAGACGAAGAGGTATGGATATAACGGGAACAAATTCCAACAACCGCTGAAGGGACTCCATTATTCGAAATATGGACTCTTCCAGCATCCGTTCCACCTTGAGATATGAAATATTGATATGGGATATCGTTGCTTTCGGCTGTGTCCAGAATGAAATCACGGATGCCACGGTGAGTGACCATACTACGGTCAAAAATCCGCAGTAATGCCCCTTTACCAAGCTGACCAAACTCTTTGTCATCTCCACTCATATCATTGGCAGGAGACGCATCAAGCGCATAGAAGATGTCTGGCTTTATCATATTGGCTGCAGTCTGGGCGCCCCGGAGCCCGACTTCTTCCTGTACCGTAGCCCCTGAATACAGCTGATTCGGTACGCTTTGGCCAGCCAATTCTTTTAACAATTCTACGGACAGACCACAACCATAGCGATTGTCCCAGGCTTTAGCAAGTACTTTCTTCTCGTTAGCCATCGGTGTGAATGGACAGATAGGTACAATTTGTTGGCCTGGCTTAACACCGATGCGTTTAACATCCTCTTCATCATCCGCCCCGATATCTATCAGCATATTCTTAACATCCATCGGCTTCTTTCTTTGTTCAGGTGTAAGATTATGAGGAGGGATAGAACCGATGACCCCAATGACTGGACCATTTTCCGTAATCACTTGTACGCGCTGGGCCAGCATCACCTGGTTCCACCACCCGCCAAGCGTCTGGAAGCGGATCATTCCATTTTTAGTGATTTGTGTCACCATGAATCCTACTTCATCCATGTGACCGGCTACCATCACTTTCGGTCCTTCACCATTTTTGACACCAAAAACTCCACCTAACCCGTCCTGGATGATTTCATCGGAGTATTTTTCAAGTTCTGATTTCATAAACTGACGTACCATGTGCTCATTCCCAGGTGCTCCAGGAAGTTCCGTCAAAGTCTTGAATAACGCTTGCGTCTCTTGATTCATTATGTACCTAACCCCTTTCCAATATAATTACTATTTTACCGAAACTTCCGACTACTTTCTACTTTTCAAACTGCTTTTAGTTTTCATTGTCCGCAACATTTAGTATACTATTGGGAAAGATTACTTATTGAGGTGAATAGTGATGGATTGGAAAAAAGTCGCAATCGCTGCAGGCGCTGGTGCATTAGCCGGCTATGTAGTAAAGGAACAAGTCTTCAATAAACAAGGAGTTACACCTGAAAAAGCATTAAAAATCGCAAAAGAAGCATTTAAAAAACAAGGTCCGATCAGCGGATCCTGGATTTACATGAAACCGGAAGAACTAACCAAAAACGGAATGGAATATGAAGTTTATCGTGGAGGCGTATCGAAGAGCCAGGATGGGGAAACCTCCCAATATGAATTCTTCATCGATGCCCAAACCGGTACCATCGTTGATGTCGCAGAAGCAAACTAAAGAACAAAAGCGCAAGCGCCTTGCTAGTAGTGACGTTCGATTAAAAACGGCACGTCCTGTGCCAACATCGAACTGACCTGCATCCTGCAGGCCTCCGACAAGCTTAAGACAAGCCTCGGCGTGACGTTCTTGGTCACAGAGAGGATTGGCTTAAGACCTCGAGGGGGTAGGCGCTGGCCGATGAAAGCGCCACGTCCTGTGGCGACATCGGCACTAGCACGTCCTGTGCGTCGGAGCTGGATGAACAAAAGCCGTGCCTGGATTTCATACGGGCACGGCTTTTATATATTATTTATAGGAATAACGGTATCGTTCTACCTCGTCTATTCTCTTTCCATCTTCATTAAATCTGATCGCCCGGTAGTAGGCATCATGATAAAAAGTGTACCACGCTTTACGGTCATATCCGTATCTCATCCACTTTTCTTTTTCATGAACCGACGTAACGGGATAATCATCATAGGCAAGCACCCATAATGGATTTTGATGGCCATGAGTCGGCATAATATCCGCCATATGGATGAATTGTTCATCCCCATCCTCAAACACAATGATGGAATGACCGTCACTGTGCCCACCTGTATGAATCATTTTTAACCCTGGCAGTAATTCTTTTTCTTTTTTGAACGTATGTACCTGGGACTCCACAGGTTTCCAGTTATCTTCCCAATACGTATTAGCTGAACGCATGTTAGGGTGGCGCATTTCATTCCACTCGGTTTCTGAAGTGATAATCGGTGCTGCAGGAAAAGTGGAAACCAACTCTCCATCTTTCCACCGTGACAATCCACTTGCATGATCAAAATGAAGATGTGTCATCAGAACAGTATCAATATCCTTTGTGGTTAAACCAAGTTCTTGCAGGGAAGCATCTAGGTTTGATTCTTCCAGAACTCCAAAGTTCCTGATTTGTTTCTCAGAAAATTTATCATTACCTACCCCGGAATCAATCAAGAATCTGCGCCCGTCCACTTCTAAAAGAATCGGGTCTGATCGGAGTTCAATTTGATTTTTGTCGTTCACCGGGTACTTTTTAGCCCATAAAGGTCTCGGTACGACACCGAACATCGCCCCTCCGTCTAAATGAGTCACTCCTCCATTCAGCCAGGTAAGCTTAGCTCGTCCTACTTGTAATGTTTCCATCTGTTCCCCTCCTTTTGTTTACACTATCAAGTGTATCACAACAGAAAGATGGTTTGGAAACGCTATCACTCTTTAAAGGTAGCACGGCAGCGATAGATAGGCTGGCCTTTTCCAGAAAATTTTTCTTCATATTCTGTCGGAACATTTAGTGGGTCACGGAATTCATGAAGATCAAGTTGTACCTCTTCCAGTTGCATACCAAAGTGTGAAAAACTGACAAGGGAATATTCAAACAGCTTTTTGTTGTCTGTTTTCATCGTAATTTCACCATCAGGTTTCAATATCGACTGGTACTGTTCTAAAAAAGTATGATACGTTAAACGGCGCTTTTCATGTTTTGTTTTTGGCCAAGGGTCAGAAAAGTTCAGGTAAAGATGATCCACTTCATTTTCCCCAAACATATCACGCAGATCTCTGGCGTTTTCATTAACTAACCGGACATTTTCTGTCTCTGCATCCAACACCTTCTTTACTGCACCGACGATGACACTTTTGACGCGTTCAATCCCAACAAAATTGATTTCTGGATGCTGCTTTCCCATACCGGCAATAAATTGTCCTTTCCCTGTGCCGATTTCCAGGTGCAATGGCTGGTGTTGACGGAACAGGTTCTGCCAACAGTTCTTGTGTGCAAAGGGCTCCTGCACAACGATTGCTTCATTTTCTTGCAAAAAATCATCAGCCCAAGGTTTATTTCGTAAACGCATGGTTAATTCCTCCTCTATCGTTTAAACTTTATCATGAAAACCTTGCAGGAGAAAAGTTTTAAACAAATATACAGAAAAACGAAGGATATCACCATTTAACCCCTTATATTTACCTATACCATAGATATATCCTTCTCGTCTCCACTCATCCCTCCAGATACTCTTAAACCATAGAATGATACAGTTGGGCTGTAAGCGCTTACTGATATATGATAAATATCGTATGATTCAAACTACAGACATGGAGTGAGTATTTACTAATGAAATTACTGACCAGTATGATCGAGATGAGCGTTATCGCTGTATTTTCTGTACTTTTCGCTGGGTATGCCCTTTTCATATATCCATTTGAAAAACTGACTCAACTTGTCAATCCAGAAGTGCGGAAGAAACAAATCAAGTATGCACCACAAGTCTAATAAACCAAACCTGACATCATGATAAAATACAGAAAAAAACTTGGGTTTCCTTTCAGGATTCCCAAGTTTTTTGTATAGAAACATCTTTTTGGCTGCAGGCTAATAGTAAAAAGGATGAGTAATATGCCATTGACGACCAACGACCAACTGAATATATTATATGACTTACTAACGGAACAAAGCGAAGATGGCTGCGGCACACCAGCGGAATGTCAGCAGATTGCCCGCCTGGTACAATCGCTGCAGAACAAATTGGCTGATCCATCAGTTGAAAATCTTCAGGAACACTTATCCGGAATTAGTGAATATAGTCAGCAAAATTATTCAGATGATCAGTTAACTGAACATATTTATAGTAATCAAGCTAACCTGCAACAGTGGGCAAGTGCAATAGAACAAATCAAGGATTCCAGATTCCATGGTTAACCATCAGCTGCATCAGCGATTCTGTTCGCTGAGCGGCTTCTTCCACATCTCCCCTCATTCGATGCCATTGGATGAAAGTAAGTGATTGAGCAACTGCATACCAGGTCATCCGTGTATAAAGGTTCTCTGTATCTTCCACGCCATACCGTTCTAACCACGGTTTCCATTCTTCTTTAGGAATATACCAATGCAAAAGCATCCCCAGGTCCATGGCAGGATCAGCTACCATGGCATTATCCCAATCAATCAGATAAAGCTGATCATCTTTTGATAACATCCAATTATTATGGTTCATATCGCAGTGACATACGACATGCTTAGCCGCTCTCACTTCATCGAGTTTCAACTCCAAATAATTGATGGCAATATATATTTGTTTCCACGGATCAATATTTGTGAAAAGGCGCTCATTTTCTTTAATGTCTTCTAATATATCCTCAGGAAGTAATGGATGCTTGCTGATTCGCATCAGCATGTCTAACAGTTCGGAGGAATGATGTATTTTGCTTAATAACTTAGCCACACGCGGATGCTTCATCTCCTCCTGCTTCAGTTCACGGCCTTCCAGCCATTCTTGAGCCGTGATGACATCCCCATTTTCTAACCGTTTCGTCCATACCAGCTTAGGAACGATCCCTTCTGCTGACAATACAGCCAGGAAAGGTGAAGAATTCCGCTTCAAGAATAGACGTTTATTATTATTTTGTGCATAATAGGCCTCACCAGTTGAGCCTCCTGCTGGTATGATGGTCCATTCTTCTCCGAGTATATGTTCCAAGCGTTTCACCTTCAATTCCTCAAATCTTTAAGTATTGCCGTGCCATAAGCGGTATTATAAGTATACATGATTTTCTTTATGTAGCCAGTACAAGTTATTTCCTGCACTCATATACACGTTTAATAGAATATCTTATTCTCCCGGTCGATTTCAAGAATGACGTACTGCGTATTAGTAGTATACCGTACGCCTCTGTGCTGCCTTCTCTATTCGGCAACGCCGGGTTGTAGTCGTTTCTCCATCAATTTGTACCGGTATTTTCTCAGCCGATTCTATGATAATTGATTTACCTTTATACTCTTTTACTTCTCTTAAAGATGTGTGTTTCCCAAAAAACACCGTAATAAACAGGAGTAGAATCTTCCACTTCGCAATCTCCTCTATAATAATAATGGAATAGAATTCTTCTTTTAAGCTCGCTTGCGGTGCAATTTTCATTCCACCCCCATAATAGGGGTGATTTGCGACGGTCACCATTAAAGCGCGTGTACGGTGTACAACGTTCCCATCCACCTGCACCATGATTGGAAGGGCTCCATATTTAGGTAATATTGCCAATAAAGCTGTGACATAGCTTAGGGAACCAATTCTGATGCGATTAAAGAAACGCTTGAGCAGGGAATGTTCCGCTTTATTTGCAACAGCAGCGTCGAATCCGAGACCAATGCTATTCATAAAAAACTTCCTGTTCCGGGGTGAGGGCTTGAATTGATAAGTACCTGGCAAAAAGGTAAACTTCCTGGGAGCACGGATGACGCGTTTAAAGCTATTTAGAGGATTGTTTGGAATCCCAGCGCCACGGGCAAAGTCATTACCTGATCCAGCAGGTATGAAAGCCATTGGAATTTGCGGGTGCGCATTCAGCCCATTCATTACTTCATGAAAGGTCCCGTCGCCTCCGATGACAATCACTGTTGTAATCTGTTCCTTATATATCTCCGCAATTTGCGCTGCAATCTCTTCCGCATGCCCTTTATATTTGGTAAAAAAGGTGCGGCAATGATTGTTTTTAAAGGAAATATCACGTTGGATTTTATGGAATCGTTTCAAGGCCCTGCCATAACCCGCTATCGGATTAACAATGACAATATACATGTGCTTCCTCCTAATCCTGACAAGACCTGAGTGTGAGTCTATTATACTATAATAATAGGGAACGGAATATAATGTAATTTTACCCTGCTAAAAAAAAGCTAACTATCTAAAGAAGGCGTCTTCTTCCTGATCCCACTCCGGCCGTTTAATCGAACTTGTCTGACTGTGCTTCACCAATACTTCCGCTGCCTTTAACTGCTGATGTTTCAATGGAGCGCGCACCCTTCGCTTTTCTTCGAACCAGCCCCAATATTCCTTTTTACCGATATAATCAATATGGTAACGTTCAACAGGTGAGCGAAAATCATTTTCTGGAGCAAGAATTACCTTCTTATAGGGGAAATCTATTCCATATTTAGCCAGGACACTTTTTACGTAGGTTTCACTTCGATTTAAAGCTATCAATGGACTAATGAAGTTCGTTTTAGTGCTTCCTTCTATCACCCAGGTTTTATTGTCTTCTGCTGCAATCACCGCTCCTTCAGGGGCCTCTATCCTATGTATGATTTCTATTCCTAAAGGACCTATAATTAAGGTGTTTATTTCTAATGGTGCCTGCTTGATTTTGACGATAGGCTCATACATGATGAAAAAGATATCAGGAAAACGCTGTAAAAAGTATTTCAAACTGCTGTCTTGCTTGTAATCAGCATTCATAAATGACTTTTCCCATAATGTTGACGTTGCCCATTTCAATTGAAAAGTATAAATTTCATCCAGAAACCTTTGTTTTTCATCTTGTAGCGAAACAGGCGGTATGACAGGTGGGGAATAGTCCTGAACTTCTTCATTTTTTCTTTGGAACAATTGCCTCCACTTTGAAATTCCGCCTTGTTCCTCTGGTTCGTCTACAGGCTGCTCTAGTGCTAGACGCTGCTCACTCCACCTCTGTTTCATCGTCTGCCAATGCTGTTTTTTTGCTCGAATGAACTGTCCCGGATAACGGTACATATTCGATTCATAACGAGAGATGTAGTCCTGTATTTTGATCAGCTGAGCCATCTTGTCACCTCAATTTGACAGTATCAATTACTTCGTATTTAGGGGCCTCCCCTGGATGGATCCGGTAGAGGTGGAAGCGGTCAATTGTAAAGGTAATCAACTGTTTATATCTCTCCAGCTGTTCAATGGGAAAACGTTCGTTCTGTTCTTGATCCCATTTTTTGGCCAAAGTAATATGCGGACGGTATGGCCGATTTTCATTTGGAAAGCCAGCTTCCTCAAGTGCTTGCTCTACATTCTCTTTCATTTTTTGTAATGAAGGAGGATTTATCACTCCCATAAATAACACGCGTGGTCGTTGTTTATTACCAAAAAAACTCAAGTCGGCTGCTTCTACTGCAAAACTTTCAGGATATGTTGAGTCATGCAGCTTCTTTTTTACTTCTTCTATCTTATCATCGGCAACCGCGCCGAGAAATTTCAATGTGATGTGAAAATCATTTCGATGGGTCCATGTTTTATAGGAAACCGATGAACTTAAACCTTTCTGCCACTCGGTAAGAACCTGACGTATTTCCTCGGAAATAGGTATACCAACAAAATAATGGGGATATCCTCCCAATGTAATCATCCTCCCTGAAAAATTATATATTTTCCTTCCCTTTTACTTACTACTGTAATAAGAACCATCCCTATAAAGGTCATGACTGAGAAAAAGCCATACATACCAAATACATGGAAGGCATCAATTAAAACGCCGCCTATAAAAGTGAAAAAAGCATTCCCTAAACCATTGCCAACAGCTGAGTATAATCCGACTGCTGTCGCAATGACATCTTTTGGAGCCAGTTCTCGAACGAGAATCAAAGCGGCTGGAATATATAAACCAACAGATATCCCTTGCATAATCGTCGTAGCATAAACGATTTCACTGGAAGGCTCAAATGCATAGACAAACCAACGAACGAACGAAACAGATGAGCTGATAATCAATACTCGAAAAATTCCAAGGCGATCGATGATGAATTGCGACACTTTCATGAATGGAGCTTCGCTGCCAGCTGCAAATAAAAAAGCGATCCCCACCGCTGTTAGTGTCCCACCGACTGTTAAAATGAATGTACCAAAATAATAATTATTGGCCAGGACAGGACCGAAAACCAAAAAATTAGAGACTAAAAAAATCATGAAGCTCTTTTGCTTACTTAGTACCTTTACCCCTTCCCGAAAAGATACAGCCACACCTTCCCCATGTTTTGGAAACCTTGAAAGTGATAATAAGGCAACAATCAGCCCGCCACCAAAGAATACGAAAATCCAATTAAGAGAGCCGGCTGCCTCGGTGACACGTCCTAAAACAAAGACAGCGACCGCAAAACCGACAGCTCCCCATAATCGAATGTTTCCATATTGCCTGCCATGCTTCTGCACATAACTCAGTGACAGGCTATCGGAAAGGGGAACGATACCCGATTGAAATATCGCAATGGCTACCATTCCGATATATAAAATTAGAAACTCCTGCCAGACGGGATACAGCACACCTAGTAAAGCAGCAAGTAATGTTGCTATCGCAAGTAGACGTCTCGTCCGTTTAGTATGGTCACTTATCATTCCCCACAAAGGCTGAACGAAAATAGTGACCAATGGTAAAGCAGCTATAATCAACCCAATCTGCGTATGATTCAAACCCTTTTCATTCTCTAAGAAAATAGATAGTAAGGGAAACAATGAACCAAAACCAAAGAAAGTAAAAAAATAATAAATTTGAAAGAAACGGTATGTCTTATGATTAAAATCTTGCACGGGTTTTCCCTCTTTCTTCAACGGTGACTGGTTATTTTGTCAACTGATAGATTGCTTCTGCATAAATAGCGACGGCTGCCATCATATCCTGTATACGAACATATTCATCCGCTTGATGAGCAGTATCAGGACTGTCCGGGAACATGGCACCATAAGCGACCCCGGCCTTCAGGGCTCTCGCATAAGTAGCTCCGCCAATAGCTTCCGCCTTTGTTCGATCCCCTGTGTGGTGGTTATAGATATTCAGCAACGTAGAAACACCATCATGGTCCTCATCTATATATAAAGGCCTCAGGTGGTCATATACCTTATAAGTTCCCTTCCACCTTGTCGCTTGCTCCTGGATCTTATGTAGAAGCGCTTCACTTTCCACTGTTACAGGGTAGCGGATATTGAGACCGGCTACCAGTCCTGTTTCACTCAATTGGAATGAGCCAAGATTCATCGTCAAAGAACCCGAAACATCATCGTGATGTTTTATTCCAAGATTCTCACCACTGTCATCACCGAGAATCTCTGCCAGCTGAGAGAACCATTCATATGCTTCCTCCGACAATGGAAGGCCAGTTAAAAATCTGAACAATTCAATTATTGCATTGACACCTTGTGATGGCTTACTGGCATGGGCCCCTTTTCCATGTACTTCCACCATCATACGATCGTTATCCAGATAACATTTTCCATCTAATTCCTTAGCTGTGAGGTAGGAAGTGAACTTTTGTTCCACCAAGTCATGATTATCCGTACGAAGTATTGCTATCGCCTTGTCAGGGACCATATTCAGACGATCTCCTCCTTCAATACGGATTATCTGTATTTGACGGTCCCTGGATTGATTTAAAACAGGCAGCTCCATATAGCCATCGATCAAACCTTTTTCTGCATGGATGACTGGAAATGCTGCATCAGGTGAGAATCCGAAGGAAGGCATTTCTTCCTGTTTAAAATAATAATCGATCCCCTGCCAATCTCTTTCTTCATCAGTACCTAAAATCAGCCGTATCCTTTTATTCGGTTCAAAGCCTTGGTCTTTCAGCAGTTTCATTGCTATATAGGCGGCCATTACCGGTCCTTTATCATCCTGTGCTCCCCTGCCATATAAGTTGCCACCTTTGATGACAGGTTCAAATGGAGCACTGCTCCAGCCATCTCCGGCAGGGACAACATCCAGGTGACCAAGAATACCCAGTATTTGCTCGCCCTCTCCCCATTCGATATGGCCGGCATACCCTGACAAATTTTTCACTTGAAATCCGTCTTCCCTGCCAATGGCAAGCATCTCTTTTAAAGCGTCATCTATTTTCTTGCCAAAAGGGTAGTTACTATCTTCTTCAAATACACTGGGAATACGTAACAAGCGTTTAACTTTTGTCAGATATTCATCCTTATAATCAGGA
Organism: Thalassobacillus sp. B23F22_16; assembly: GCF_043496955.1. Taxonomy (NCBI): domain Bacteria; kingdom Bacillati; phylum Bacillota; class Bacilli; order Caryophanales; family Bacillaceae; genus Thalassobacillus; species Thalassobacillus sp. B23F22_16. The sequence continues at coordinate 24,970 of NZ_JBIEKD010000033.1, forward strand.
GCTAATACCTTGAAATCCATACTTACTCCCCTTTTCCGGTTATAGTTTTGTAGGTATGTTCATCACAAATAGCAAAAAGCCTGGCGGATTCCGGAATTGGTTCCCCTAAACGCCGATATTCAAGTCATTACCATCAGCAATCAAGGTTGCCCCTTGCTTCAGCAAGGAGTCAAAGGCATCCTGGTAGGTCTTCCACTCTTTCTGTCTCGGTATCAGGTGTAAATCATCCCCATGCGAACGACTTAATAACTGCCCATAAATACTTGAGACCCCATTCATAAAAGCGGAACGGACTGCCAGGGAGGATATCGTTTCGTTGGAAACAATAAACTCATCCACTTTAATATGCTTAAAATTTTTGATATGTGCTTCTTCCATCACTTCCACAATTGTATGTACATTCGGTGCAAGAGCTTCGACAGTAGAAGCAATCAGTAAACTCTTTCCATCAATCAATTGGTCATCATTAATTCGATCATCGGAGAAAATCATGACTGCTTGTGCTTCCGAGACATTTGCTTTCATTAAAGTTTCTTTTGCCGAGGCATTTCCTCTGATGTAATGGATGTTATCTTTAAGGAAAGGAGCTTCCTTCAAATCATCGATAATTACAATCTCTGCCTGGTCATAGGTATCCATAATTTCCTGGATAGCAAAAGAAGCCTTTTGTGACCATCCGATAATAATATAATGGTTTTTATCTTTGTACACGATTGCACCCTCCAAACGTTTTTTCCTGAAACCAGCCAGCCCATCTACTACTTTGCCAATCACTACACCAATTAAGCCAATTCCTAATATATATAGGAAAATAGCAATTAAACGTCCTGCTACGGTTACAGGGTAATAATCTCCATAACCTACCGTTGTCACTGTAGTCATGACCCACCAGAAACCATCAAAATAGGTCGGAAAAGAGTCCCTTTCTACATTGACAATCAGAATGGTACCAAACACAACCAATAAGCCACTGGACAAAAATAAAATATAATTATTGATATTGACCATTTTCGTGAATAATTTCCGTAGAATGTACAAGGTCGATGCTCCTTTCATTTAATTTTATGTAAATTTAGTGAAATATCTGTAAATTCGAGCGAATTTAATAGCATATTTTCTTCTCCTTAGTGTAAAATAAAAATAACTTCATAGCGTCACTCGCACATTAAATTCCTACGAATGAATCTAAGGAGTGGTTATTTGAATCATTCATCATCCCGTATGCTAAACAGGATCAAAGCTGTCTATCTGTATATAAGAGAACATGGGCCAGTTACGACAGCACAGCTAGCGGAAGAGTTCGGGACTACGGACCGGACCATCCAAAGGGATTTGACAGTTTTGGAATACAATGGACTGGTGGATAGCCCTCACCGCGGCAAGTGGACGATAACCGAAAAGAAAGTTAAAATTTCATGATCATATGATAAAGTCACCCGGACTATAAGCCCGGGTGCTTTTTTGCACTTTATCAATTTTTTATATTTGTTGGATTAAAGTATAAGAGAAACTTTGGCTTGTAAATAATCCAAGTTTTACTAAGTTCCTGATAAGTCCCAATTACATATTTGTAAGTTCTTTTAAGTAAGCAACTTCCTCATCGGATAGTTCACGGTATTCCCCGGGAGCTAAATCTTCATCAAGCTGAAGCGTGCCCATACTGATCCTTTTAAGGTACGTCACCCGTTTTCCTACGGCCTCAAACATCCGCTTGACTTGGTGGTATTTACCTTCTGTAATAGTAAGTTCTATTTCAGATACTGCCCCCGTTACCAGTATCTGTAGCTGTCCGGGCTTTGTAACATAACCATCATCCAGGGTAACCCCTTTTTTAAACTTCTCTCTATCGGCATCTGTCACTTCTCCATCAATGACAGCATAATAGGTTTTTCCTACATCTTTTTTTGGTGAAGTGAGGCGATGAGCAAGCTGGCCATCGTTTGTGATAAGCAGCAGCCCCTCTGTATCTTTATCCAGCCTGCCAACAGGAAAAGGTTCAAATATTAAATCTTCAGGCTGTAAGATCTCAATCACCGTTTCCTCTACAGCATCCTCCGTAGCTGAAACCAGTCCATCCGGCTTATTCATCATCAAATATATGAACTCCCTGTACTCTACCATCTCCCCATATACCGTTACCTGGTCTTTTTCAGGATCGACATGGGTTTTCGGACTGTTGACAGATGATTCATTCACTCGAACATTTCCTGACTTCAATAATGCTTTTACTTCTTTACGTGTTCCATAACCCATATGGGATAATAACTTATCAATTCGCATCTTTCGCCTCCTAGACCTGCTTCCTTTTTAAGAATCTGTCTAACACTCGAACTTTACCTCCAAGTACCCGTTCCAGTAAGGTTGATTGATAGGCAAGCCATAAATAAATACCGCCTCCTGCAGCCACACCCGTAATCAATACAATCATGGCATCAAGGCGACTGGATGTCGGGTCCAAAACAAAACTGAACAGAAACTTGAGAATAAATAAAACTGCAGCCATGATAGCTGTAAAAATAATAACCAAAAGTGACCTCTTAAATAGAGGACCCATCGGAAATGCAGCTTTTTTCTTCACTCTCCACATATTAAGCAATACTGCTGTTGCTACAGCAAGCAACGTGGCAAAAATAGAACCTTTTGCCCCGAAGACTAAGATCAATGGAATATTCAAAGATGTTTTAATAATAAGCCCTGCAGTCAGACTGATAACCGTGAAATTCTGCTGGTTGATTCCCTGCAGTACTGCTGCGCTGACGGAAAATAATCCAAATAACAATGATGCGGGAGCATACCAGGCCAGCCAAGGCCCCTTTACTTCAATACCTTCGATTCCATATAAAGATCCATAAGCTTCACCTGACAAAACTGCAAGTCCCACAACAGCTGGAAGAATCAATAAAACAACAATCTGAAATACCTGATTGATTTGTTTATGCATCAGCTGTGTCTTCTTTTCTGTAAAGGAAGCAGTCACAGCCGGCAGCATGGAAAGTGACAAACCAGTCGCTAAAGTCATCGGAATAACCACTAGCTTATGCCCATACATAATAATCGCTGCGTAAGCAGTATTTGCTAAATCACCTTGTCCGGCAACATACATCGCATCCATGAATGTAAGGTTATCGATAAACTGATATAAAGGGATTGCAATGCCTACCAGCACAAATGGCCCTGCATAGCCAAGCAATTCCTTAAACATTTTCTTCTGTGGGATGTCATACGAATAATCTTGTTGTTCCAAATGACGATCTAAGTAGGGTTTTCGCTTTCTCCAATAAATATAAAGGACCAAACCAGAGGCAAGCGCCCCTATAAATGCTGCAAATGTAGCGAATCCCACTGCGACCTCAATTGGTCCATCAAAGATCTCTACTACGATAAAAACAGCGATCAACAAGAAAGCGATTCTTGCCACTTGCTCGACCACCTGAGAAACAGCGGTAGGTGCCATGGATTCATGCCCTTGGAAAAATCCTCGCACTATACTCATGCTTGGAATAAGTAATAATGCAAAACTCACCATTTGAATGACATTTGTTACGGATGCAAGAGAAATCTCTTCATCATCTTGTCTGATAGACATCTTCGCTAAACTTTCAGCGCCGAAAAACATGAGTAAAAATGCAACTAATCCGGTAAGTGCCATCAACTGCATCCCGGACTTCAAAATCTTCCTGCTTGTTTCATAATCACCTAGAGAGTTATACTTTGAAACGAACTTAGACACGGCTAAAGGCACACCTAATGTGGATATACTGATGAATATCGTGTATGGTATATAGGCAAAGCCGTATAAAGTACCACCTGTGTCGCCAACCATCGCCTCAAAGGGAATGAGGTAAACCATTCCTAAGAATTTCGATAAAAATGTGGCTCCTGTGAGGAGCATGGTTCCTTTAACTATTTTCGACATTTCTATTTATTCCACCTTCATTGATTGTAGAGTCGAACGAATCTATTTTACCATAAATAAAGGTGTTTCAAATCATATTACATTCACAAGCAACTATTATTTGAAAGGAATGACTATATTGTCCTACGAAACAGCAATCATCGGCGGAGGACCTTCCGGCTTAATGTCTGCTATTGCAGCAGCGGAGCAAGGTGTTTCTACGATATTGATAGACAAAGGAAATAAACTGGGTAAAAAACTTGCCATCTCTGGTGGGGGAAGATGTAATGTCACGAACCGCCTTCCTCAAGATGAAGTAATCAAGCATATACCAGGGAACGGAAAGTTTCTATATAGTGCCTTTTCAGTTTTTAATAATTACGATATCATCGATTTTTTTGAAGGGTTAGGTGTAGCATTAAAAGAGGAAGACCACGGAAGGATGTTTCCGGCAAGTAATAAGGCGAAGGATGTAGTCAATGTCCTGCTTAAGCGTCTGGATGAGTTAGGTGTGGAAATCAGGACAAACACCCCTGTAGAAGCAGTAGAGTACGGAAAGGATAGTCACACGATCATTTTAAAAGGAAAAGAAAAAATCATTACGAAAACGATCGTACTGGCTGTTGGAGGAAAATCAGTCCCTCATACGGGAAGCACGGGGGATGGTTATGCATGGGCAAAAAAAGCAGGTCACACGATCACAGAACTATATCCCACTGAAGTTCCACTGGTTTCTTATGATCGTTTTATTAAAAAGAAATCCCTACAAGGACTATCACTTCGGAGTGTAGCCGTCTCCGTTCTCAACCAAAAAGGGAAGCCGATCATCACTCATCAGATGGATATGATTTTCACACATTTCGGACTTTCCGGCCCTGCAATATTAAGATGCTCTCAATTCGTAGTGAAAGAGCTGATGAAAGGTAACCGGCCAGTTCAAGTAGAAATCGATATATTACCAGATCAAAAAGAGCCCGAATTAATAGATCATTTACAATCCTTAGTAAAAGACCAACCAAGGAAAAGTATGCGCAACCTATTGAAAGGGATGGTGCCTGAGCGCTTATTGGATTTTGTCCTGGAGAAGGCTGAAATTACAGCCGAAGACAAAGCTGCTAACATTTCAAATGAACAAATCAGAAAGTTAGTTGCCGATTTAAAGCATTTCCTGGTAAATATTCATGACACACAGTCGATTGAAAAAGCGTTCGTGACGGGGGGCGGTGTATCTATTAAGGAAGTTATACCGAACACCATGCAGTCAAAGCTGATGCCGAGGCTATATTTTTGCGGAGAAATTCTTGATATTCATGGTTATACGGGGGGATATAATATCACATCGGCGATGGTGACCGGACGAGTAGCTGGTATGCACGCTGCCTGGGAAGCAATGGCCACATAATTTTGTAACCTTCATTGTTAAAGTAAAGCTCCCTTTACTTGAAGACTCAGTTTCGAGAGAAACTGTTTCCGTTATAGTGTTGAGAATTGGGAGGTCCGGGAAATCACTCGCTTTCCATGGGCGTACGGTGAGCTTCCTCGGGCTGAAGCCTTGCGGGATCTCACCATGTACTATTCTCCCATCGGAGTCTCGAAATTTCCCGGCCCTCTTTGCGTTTATGAAAGATACGGAAACATCGATATGCAGTCCTTCAACCAAAGAGAGAGCTACTTGTAAAAACGTGCTTGTAACCAATGATTTTAGAAGACAGTCTCATCTAAAGCAGGGGGGTTCTTTTCTCCCATTCTTCGAATGGGGTGGTTGGGAAACTGCGAGACTCCAGCGGGAGAAGGAGCCAGGCGAGACCCCACAGGGAGTGAAAACGACCGAGGAGGCTCGCCGGTTCCCCCGCAGGAAAGCGAGTAGTTTCCCAGACACCCCTGAGGCTATTATGGTAAAGAACCCTCACTATCTTGAAACTGAGTCTTCCACAATTCGGCCCTTTTGTTGAATAACCTGTATAAATAAAACGAGAAGCTTCAAGTAAAGCTTCTCGTTTTTCTTTGTAGATAAGCATGTTCTCTTCCTAATTCCCGATTTACTAATATATTTATTTCTTCCCGGTCTGCAGGGGTTACTACTGGATCGTTTTCATTCCAGTCAGCAGCGCAAAGAAAATAATAATTTCGTATCCGTTTCAAATAAAAGGTAGTTTGAGGAAAGCGATCAAAATATCCCCTGACTACGCCTCTCCTGTCATACGCCCAACGAAGTATTCTCATATCCACCACCCGAACATATATTCCTGTTTCAGGATCATCATATCAAAAAGTTCGGGGGCAAGCAACTGATTGCAGACAATAAGGAAAAACATAAAGAAACCGAAAGCCTTAAAAGACTTTCGGTTTCTCGGTTGCCTAGCGGCGTCCTACTCTCACGGGGATAAACCCGACTACCATCGGCGCTGGAGAGCTTAACTGCTGTGTTCGGCATGGGAACAGGTGTGACCTCTCCGCTATCGCCACTAGACCTTGACTATT
>NZ_JBIEKD010000034.1:0-30767 GCF_043496955.1 Thalassobacillus sp. B23F22_16
TACACGGCCTGAAACGGAAACCGTCTAACCAATTATGAGATTGACTCAGTAAAAAAGGTTCCGGTCATCAAAATTCGATAATCGGAACCCTTTTTTTACTATTTTCGGCTAGTTATGTCCCAGACTCGTTTTCTTATGGGTTAATTTTATAAGCGGAGTGGTTTCTTACCGATGTCAAGATTATGATACAATACAGACAACTATTATAAAGGAGTGAGTAGTATGAGTCATAAGGAAGATTGTATTTTTTGCAAAATCGTAGCAGGCGACATCCCTTCTGCAAAAGTATATGAGGACGAAGATGTATACGCATTCCTTGACATCAGCCAGGTAACGAAAGGTCATACGCTTATTATTCCAAAAAAACATACGAAAAACATTTATGAGACCGATGCTGAAACCGCTGGGAAACTGTTCACTCGCGTGCCAGAGATTGCTTCTGCCATTAAAGAGACATATCAGCCAATTGGAATGAATCTTTTGAACAACAATGAAAAGCCAGCCGATCAATCAGTCTTCCATCTACATATTCATCTGATTCCCCGATACGGCAAAGGAGATGGATACAGCTCCAACTGGGAAGTCCATTCGGATGAATACAACACAGATGACCTGCAAAAAATTGCGGAAGAAATCAATCAGAACATCTCTTCCACATAAATAGATATACTTTGCTCATTGATGATGTTTTGATATAATGTACCTATACTTTCGCAGACGGTCACGAGGACACGTCTGGAAAAGTAAATTTAGAAGAGCTCAGTAGAGAAGAGGAGAGAATAAAGTGAATATTCGTATTTTAGTCATGCTTTCATTACTTGTTGGGATTGGTGCCGTTTTACATGCAATCATGCCGCCATTCTTTTTAGGAATGCGTCCTGATATGCTGTTGGCGATGATGTTTCTGGGAATTATTCTATTTCCTAAATTCAAATATGTGATGATCCTTTCCTTGGCGACAGGATTCATTTCTGCACTTACGACAACAGTACCTGGAGGTCAGATAGCGAACATTATTGATAAGCCGTTGACCGCATTAGCTTTCTTCGGGTTATTCATCGCAGGGCGAAAATTTGTGAAACAGAACATCTACGCCCCCTTGTTGACAGCTTTAGGCACCATGGTCAGTGGAACCATTTTCCTTAGCGTCATTCTATTCATCATCGGCTTGATGGAAGGAAGTTTCCCTGTCATGTTTGCTACTATCGTGCTGCCGACAGCTGCGATCAATACCATTGCAATGATGGTCATATATCCTGTAACCCAGGGAATTATGAAACGGTCACAACCAAGCGTGAGTTATCAATAACATTCATAAACCTCTGGCTCGCAGGCTGGAGGTTTTTTACACTTTAGAAACCATTAATTTTCTGTGTAGAATAAAGTATAATAAAAATGAAGGCTTTCCCTATAAGGGTCCAGCGATAAGCTAAGTGTTTTTAAACGATAAACGGACATAATAATGGGAAGCCGCCGATATTCTTTTAAAAAGGGTTTCATTTTTACATAGAAAGAGAAAATAAAAAAAGAAGATGTTTGAAAGGGGTTATGTTATGGCAAACGGTAAATCTTTACTATTGGGCTTTTTTGTGGGTGGAGTAGCTGGTGCCGCTTACACGTTGATGAATACAAAAACTTCCGGAGAAGAATTCCGCGAAAACGCGAAAGCCAAAAGTGCACAGCTGAAAGATACGGTACTCAAACTGAAAGATGACGGCATGCAATTGAAAGATCAAATTGCCCAGACCTCCAAAGAGGGAGCTGAATTGATTAAAGACCTTTCGGAAGATGTGAAGTCGTCCATTGAAAGCTGGAAAAAGACAGTAGAACCTCATCAGAAAAACATCCAGAAATACCTCGAGCAAATCGAAGAAAGCTTGAAAGAATTAGAAGAAAAAGCAAAACAAGAACAAAACACTTCTCCACAGACGCCACCAATGGAAGATCCAGACAAACCAAAGGCATAACTTTAAAAGGGCTGTCCCATAAGTCGATGTAAGACTTCGACGGGGCAGCCCTTTTGATGTCTCAAAGTGCAAATGGTTCAATTACCTGTTTGACAGGAAGCACTTCGTTTTCCCTTGATCCCTGTCCATTTCTAATAGTATTGAAACTTTCCCTGTCTCCCTTTAAATAAAGACTCTGTTAAACTTTATTGTTGATTTGTCATAATAGGCTTCTTTCACAATAGGGCCGAAAAGTCGAAGACTTGATTTCGAAATATCCATGCTTTTTTACCATAAAAGGGTCAGGGGCGGCTGGGAAACTACTCGCTTTCTAGCTTCATCGCCTAGACACTCGCGACATAAGCAGTCCATCAACGGGAAGAAAAATCACTTCCCATTTGCTGTTCTGCTTATGCGTGTCGTGTCTCCCAAGGCGATTACGCATTCGTTTCTTTCCTGCAGGGGAACCGGCGAGCTTCCTCGGGCTATCGCCCTGTGGGATCTCGCCTAGATCCTTCTCCCACGGGAGTCTCCCAGTTTCCCAACCACCCCATCCGAAGAATGGGAGATACGAACCCATACCATATTGTAGATGTTCTCTACTTTTAATGGATAATTGAACAAAGACGCGGTTTAAAGCTCATATTTCATGCAGCTCACTCTTTGTTTGAAGAACCATATACCGATGTTTCCGTTTCTCCTATAAACTCAAGGAGGGCCGGGAAATTGCGAGACTCCAATGGGAGAATAGTACATGGTGAGATCCCGCAGGGCTTTAGCCCGAGGAAGCTCACCGTACGCCCATGGAAAGCGAGTAATTTCCCGGACCTCCAAACCGTTACTACCGTAACGGAAACAACGGAGCCTAAATAAAAGGAACCCCCGCTTTCACAGGAAAGCAGGGGTGATAAAAGTCAATTATTCATCTGGCTGTAGGTCTTCAATGGAGTCTACCTCCATGTATTCTGGAACGACCAGACCAATTTTAGCACCGGTCAAGTTCGCCCCAAGATCTTCCAGACTATCCTGATGCTGTTCATATTGGGCACCGTGTGTACCTGGGAGCCATGCAGCAACCATGCCATCTACTTCTCCTGAAGCTACGGATTCCCACATTGGTCCATTATCCAAAGCAGTAATCGTTACATCAAAACCTTGTTGTTCCAATACATACTTGACGACATTCGTTGATGCGATTTCAGAGTCCCAGTTCACATATACTAGTGTAACTTTTTCCCCATCTACTTCTTTTGTTCCTTCCGTCCACGCTTCTACTTTATCAGCATTATTCTCTACCCAATTCTGTGCCGCTTCTTCCGGGGAAGCTCCTTCTTCAGAGATTTCAAGCATAACTTCTTCCATGTCGCCTGTTTCCCATTGGAATTGGTCCAAAATTTTGTAGGCGTTTGGCTTATCTTCTTCTAATCCTTGACGGACCATTGTTTTGATTTCTTCTTCACCGCCGAAAACTTCGTTTGGATCCTCAAGATATTTCAAGTCATATTTCGCAAACTTCCAGTGAGGAGTCCAGCCAGTTACAATAATTGGTTCTTCGTTTTCATAAGCACTTGAGAGTTCCTGTGCCATTGCACCGCTTGAAGAAGTTGATACTTCCCATCCGCTCAAGTTTTCATACTCTTCTACCGCAGACTCTGCTGCTGCCACTACCCCTGCACCTGCTTCGATTCCAGTAATCGTGTAGTTGACTTCTTCGCTGTAGTCAGGTGTATTATCTCCGTTTGATTCTTCGTTGCTTTCGCCCTCATTCTCATCAGAACCACAACCTGCTGCGACAAGTGACAATGATAGACCTGCAGCTATTCCAAGCCGCTTCCAGTTTAAGTTAAACATAATTAATTCGCCCCTTTTAATAGAATTTTTATGAGAAGACCAGCAGAAGCTGGTCTTTTACCCTTTAATTAGACCTTATTGACCTTTTTGTGTATTTAAGTTCTGTGTGAAACGATCAATAATGATCGCAAGAATAACAATTCCTAATCCTGCTACGAAACCAGTCCCCACATCCGCGCGTTGCAGACCGGTGATTACGGTTTGTCCAAGACCTTTTGCACCGATCATAGACGCGATAACAACCATGGATAACGAAAGCATGACCGTCTGGTTGATACCAGCCATGATGGTTGTCTTAGCCATCGGCAGCTGTACTTTAAATAATTTCTGCGTGCCTGTAGTACCGAATGAATCAGATGCTTCAATCAGTTCCTTCGATACTTGTCTTATACCAAGGTTAGTGAATCTTACGGTAGGAGGTGTCGCAAAAATAACCGATGCGAATACCCCAGGTACCATCCCGATACTGAAAAACGCTACCGCTGGAATTAAGTAGACGAATGCCGGCATTGTCTGCATGAAGTCGAGTATCGGTGTGAGAATAGTCTGCACTGTTTTACTTTTTGCCATCCAGATACCAAACGGCACCCCGATGATAACTGAGATCAGACTGGCAAATATGACAAGAGTGAAGGTATTCATCAGCTCTTCCCATAATCCCTGGTTACTGATAAACCATAATCCAATCACCGAGAAAGCAACTAACCCGAACCGTTTACCTGAAACAAAGAAAGCCAGCACGGCAATGACTGCGATAAATAACCAGATCGGAATCGCCATCAAAAGATCCTCTGCGAAAAATTCAATAAAATCTCCAAAATCCTGCTTGATGAAATCGAATAAAAACTCAAATGTATCTGTTGTCCAATCCGTGGCGTTGTCAATCCACTCGGCAACAGGCAGCTTAGGAATGATCTCCATTGATTGACACCTCGCTTCCTGCTAATGCTGCAATGACAGCTCCCCTTACGATAATACCTTTCAGCTTATCTTCTTCAACGACTGCGATCGGTACAGGAGAGTCATGTATCATATCGAAGATTTCGTGCATGCTCGTATTCATATCCGCTTTTGGCACATCCGTATGAAGGATGTCCTTTAAATCTTTCTTGTCTTGTTTTGCGGCAGCAGAAACATCGTCTGCTGTTACATAACCATATAACTTTCGTTTTCTGTCCACCACATAAATGCTGGACAAACCTTCTTTTCTCATTCGCTCCAGAGCAGCACGTGGACCATGTTTTTCGATGTCCACTGTTTCTGGACGTTTCATGATGTGCTGGGCTTCCAGTACCTTAGAGCGATCAACATCTTCGACGAACTTCTCAACATAATCGTTAGCCGGATTGACAAGGATTTCTTCCGGTGTACCGATTTGGACAATTTTTCCGTCCTTCATCAAAGCGATGCGATCCCCAATCCTAAGTGCTTCATCCAGGTCATGTGTGATGAACAGGATCGTTTTCTTCATACTTTCCTGCAGTTCTAATAGTTCATCCTGCATTTCTTTACGAATCAACGGATCCAAAGCGGAGAAAGCTTCGTCCATCAGCAGAACTTCTGGATCATTAGCCAATGCCCGCGCCAGACCGACACGCTGCTGCATCCCGCCAGATAACTGGGAAGGATATTGGTTGATATACTCGCCAAGACCAACCATTTCTAAAGATTCCTTGGCACGTTTTTCACGTTCACTCTTATCGATACCTTGTACCTCAAGGCCAAACTCGGCATTTTGAAGAATCGTACGATGCGGGAATAAAGCGAACTTTTGGAATACCATACTCAATTTTTCACGGCGTACTTTTCTTAAATCCTGCTTATTCATCTTGGCCAGGTCGTCCCCGTCAATCATGACACTGCCTTCCGTCGGTTCAATCAGACGATTGATCAGGCGGACCAGCGTCGATTTACCACTTCCGGATAGACCCATGATGACAAAGATTTCTCCTTCTTCTACTTCAAAAGAAGCACGATTGACACCTACTGTGTTACCTGTCTTTTTTAATATTTCTTCCTTTGATAAGCCTTGGTCAAGCAGCTTAGTCGCTTGCTTGGCATTCTTACCAAAAATTTTGGATAACTTATCTACTTTAATAACAGGCACTTAATTCACCTCACTATAACTTTTTGTCTAATTTTTATGATTAGTATTGCCCATTTCTCTGCGCTCACCCTACATACTGTAACGCATATGTAATAAAAAGTACAAACAATAAACTCAGTTAAAAAAGTATGAAAATAACGTACAGTTTATTCTGTACAAAATTTAGAAAGTGAATATCGTAGTTTTCCTCTCTTTTTCTTTAAATTAAACCGCTATCACTCATTTTGATTTTTCTTCACCTTGATATAACGTGGTAATTAGCCAATTTTTACAAAGGAGGATTCTATGGCTCCTTATTCTAATACAATCGAAGAACTGCATACCCAGGTCATTCATGAATTTTCTAAGACGTTAGAAATGTTCGCATTGACCCCAACCGAAGCTCGATTATTCGTGACCTTGTACCTGCATGGTGAACCAATGACACTCGACGAGATGAGTAAAGCACTCGGAAAAAGTAAAACTGCCATGAGCAATGGCATTAAAAGTCTCCTAGATCTCAACCTCGTTGAAAGTGTCTGGAAAAAAGGGGTCCGAAAAGACCTTTATCGTGCAGATGAAAACTTATATCGGCAATTCATGACTTCTTATATACAAAAATGGCTCGATGCAGCTAACAGACAAGCACAATCGTTAAAACAAATAGAATCCTCTATAAAGAAGGAAGTAAAGCAAATCGAAGAACCTGCCGACATGGAAAAGATTGAGGAATTGCATGAGCGGCTCGGGGAAATGATTCGCTTCCACCGGTTGATTACTGATAACTTCAAAGCGATGAAACCAACAGCTAAAGACCTGGTTTAGCAGCCACCGGATTCTTCCATAATAAAGGAGAGAAACCGATCATCAAGCCGGTTTCTCTCCTCTTTATCTTTATTTATCCCGCATTTCCATTTTCGGTAACATTCCCGCAAAAATCGAATCCTATACCGAAAGCGTTATTAGCTGCAGCTAACGTATTTTTGGTACACGAAGCGGTATGAATAGCACACGTCATTCGATACCCAGGCTCCTGATTACTGAACACATTACCGATGATGGAAATTCTTTCACATGAAGAAGTCAAACGTATACCCTGAGCTGCTGCACCTCCTCCACCAATTCCAGTCATATGGTTATTATTTACCGACGTCATGACATTGCCAGTAACCCATATTCCATGGCGTCCTATCAGCGACAATGTATTATTAGCTATGGTCAAATCTCTATTACCACTAAATGCCTCAATACCGGTTGCCTTTATCTGTTTTATGTTGTTCCCAATGACATTCACCTGCCTGCATGCCACTAGTTTGATGCCCTTATCTCCGCCGGTTACAATATTATCGGAAACGTTAGAGTGAGCGAGGTGCGCAAGATAAATGCTATAGGTGGGGGCAGGATTTTCGATGATATTCCCCGTGACATTCACCTCTAGCATGTCGTGATGTTGATCACCGGTAATACTCATTACGGAGCCATGCCTGCCCGGTTTCGTAAACTGGTTCCCCTGAATGGTGATTCGTTTTACCTGATTGCTGCTGTATGTCTGTTTGCCATCGATGTCTTCGCTGTCCACTTCCCCCTCCCCTACATGATTTGGATCTATCGAGAGACCAGCACCACATCCACTGAAAATGTTACTTGTAATCGTCACATCCTCCCAGGAATAAGCCCTTATTCCCCATTGCAACGTTCCTTCCATGATATTGTTCGTAATGATAATTCGCCGGTGCCAGCGGTCTGAGGTTGCTGAGTGTGATCCGATCGCTCTCCCCCAGCTTCCCAGTCTGTCGCTTGGGCCGAAGTAGCAATTTGTAATCATTACATCCTGACAGGGGGTATGGTCGAAATGTCCTTTTTTCCAGGGGAAAACCCCTTTACTTTTCATCAAATCCAGCTGTACGGCTTCGGAATAAAGCTTCTTTTTCTTAGGGGCCATCCCAATAAATTTACAACCGTCAATCAGGACATTTTTAGATGAGTTTATTTCCATCCCGTGGCCAGGTGATACATCTTTTATTGTTAGATCACGGAATATTAAATTTTTGCTATGGCCGAAAACAAAACACGTCCCTCCTAAGTAACGGTGGCCGTTATTATCCCATATTCCTCCAATAATTGTTATATTCCCATTTCCATTATGCCCGGTGTCCGTACTGTCTTTCTTTATATTCTGGAGCATGCCGCGATGATGCACTTTATTGAAAACCGCTTTTGGATGACACTCTATACGTGTCCCTTCGAAGATAAAGAGGGTCGATGTAAGTTTATAAACACCTGCTGGGAAATAAATAGAAATTCCACTCGGTTTGTCTTTCGCTTCATCCAGTAAACGCTGGATACCTGCAGTATCATTATGCTTTCCGTCCCCTTTAATATCGGGTTGGTCTGTTGCAATATGATGCCTGCTGTCCGTGCCAATTTTTCTTTCCAGCGTACGTATCCTTTGCTTAATCCGGGAAGTGACTATGGTGTCAACAGAATCATCTGCATCGGTTCGATCTGGTTTATATTGCCTCAGCTTATCTGTATATTTGCCCATGTGCATCTCTCCATTCCAGTCTTCGCCTCTCTTTTTTCCATAACCCGTTTAACATTTTTCAAACCTTGTAAACATATCTGCATCAAGCCTTGTCATGGCAGTCCAAAAACTCTTTTATTTTTTTTATAAAAACCTATTGCTTTTTTAATGAAAACATACTATTATTCCATTTGTGCTACTAAAACATATGGTTTCACCCCAAATATCATAGAAACATTCATTCTAATGTTTCAGTCATTTTTACAGCAAAGGGGGATTCTGAGATGAATTGCTGGAAAACAGTAAACATCACTAAGGATTTCGGTAATAATCGTATTTATCTCACATCCTTTCTTACAGGGTTGTTGGCATTTCTGATATTGTATCTGCCTTTTTCACTGGTTCATTTGACACACGATGTAAAAGACCATGGGTTCATCCCTTTGCTGGTCATTCTGTTCTTCTTACCGTCATTGCACCGGATGATGCATATATTGCCATTAGTACTTGCTAATAAGCGTGTAAGGGTGAAATGGGCATTCAAAAGAAGATTGATTCCGACATTTGATTACCGGTGTCAATCCAAATTATCTAAAAAAACATCTATTTTCATGGCACTGGCACCGACTTTATTTATTACTATGCCAGCCTTGGCGATGAGCTTCATATTCCCTGGATATTTCGCTTATCTTGTTCTGTTTGCAGCTGTAAACATCGGGTTATCATTCACCGATTTCCTGTACCTGAACCAATTTATCCGGGCCCCTCGTCGTTGTATCATTGAAAATGCAAAAGATGGTTATGATATTTTAATTAAACAAAAAAGCTCCTAAATAATAAAGATAGATTATCGAGTATAAAACCTCACAGGGTTTTGTACTCGATTTTTGATTTACGTTTCCCTTCTGTCTTGATTTTACAAATATTAAATTCTGTTCAAAAACATTAATTTTTGTTAAAGTAATGGATAAGAATAAAGGGGGTAATCCAGCTGTGGCATTCGTATTTATCATCTACGCCTTAGTCATTCTACTCATCATAAATTCTCTGACTCATTCGTTATGTACGAAGACGAACATGTCTAAAGAGAAGCAGCCGCGTGTCTTCCGTACAATAAATGTATTAATAACGATTTTATTGATTTCCTCCTATGTAGAGGTCTTGAACGCAGCGGTCTGACTTCATGATTGACTTCCAAATAAAAATAAACGAAAAAAAGCCAGACGCTTAAACCAGCGTCTGGCTTTTCTAATTCACCTGTCAGGGATTACAGCCATGCTGCCCCTACAATAATGAGCAAAATGAATAGCACGACGATCAAAGCGAAACCGCCACCATATCCTCGACTCATAACCTCACCCCCTTATCTGATACATACAGTATCCTATGCAGCTGCCTCATCCTTTGGATAGGCGCATGCCCCCTATCCCTAATATTTTGAAAAACGTACTAGTTTTTGCTAACTCGGTTATGTTATATTATGTCATAGGTTGTTTACTGCCCTACGTCTAGAATTTAATTACATAATAGGAGTGTTTGAGGAATGAAAAAGTTTGCAGTCGCTGCCACACTTGCAGCAGGAGTATTAACCCTATCTGCCTGCAGTTCAGATGCGGAAGACAATAGCGAAGTCGTTGTTGAAACAAGTGGCGGAGATATTACACAGGAACAATTTTACGAAGCATTAAAAGACCAGAATGGTGAAGCAGTACTTCAGCAGCTGGTCATGTCTGAAGTTCTATCTGCCAACTATGAAGTCACTGAAGAAGAAGTAGATAAAGAACTCGAGCAAATGAAGGAACAATACGGTGACCAATTCGAAATGATCCTTCAGCAAAATAATTTCAAAGATGAAGAAGATTTCAAAGATACACTTAGACTAAGCCTGCTCCAGGAGAAAGCAGCAATGGAAGATGTCGAAGTAGCAGAAGATGAAATGCAGACTTATTACGATAAAATGAAAACAGAAGTAGAAGCGAGCCACATTCTTGTCGAAGATGAAGAGACAGCTAAAGATATTAAAAAGCAACTGGATGACGGAGCAGATTTTGCTGAACTGGCCAAAGAGCATTCTACTGATCCTGGCTCAGGAGAAAAGGGTGGCGAACTTGGCTTCTTCTCAACTGGTGAAATGACGGCCAAATTCGAAGATGCTGCTTACGATCTGGAAGTCGGAGAAATCAGTGAGCCAATCGAAACGGAATTTGGTTTTCACATCATAAAGAAAACCGATGAACGAGAAGCAGAAGATGTTGGTTCTTTTGAAGAAGAAAAAGATACCATCAAACGTCAACTGGCTTCCGAAAAAGTTGACCAGCAGGAACTCCAGGCCAAAATGGATAAAATGATGGAAGATGCTGAAATTGACGTAAAACTTGATGAGTTTGAGGGACTATTCGACAAGCCAGAACAACCTGCAGAAGGTTGATGACAGACAAAACAGCCAGGCAGCCATGCCTGGCTGTTTTTATGTTTCGTTGACGCTATGATTTTAAAACAAAAAGAAGCTGCCTGACATGTAAGTTCAGACAGCTTCATCATAAAGGAGGAAAAAACAATAATTAACCTGAAGCAACAGACTTATTATGTTTTCTTTGCTCGCGCTCCTCTTCCATACGTCGGATATAGACCTGGCCTTCGCGTTCGATAAACTGGTGTTCCAGCTTCTTCTCGGCACGCATTGCTTTATAAGCCATATAACCACTCAGGAAGATGAACAGGATGCAAAAGTAAACCCAAATTGGAATTCCGAATAACATGGCATGATCCTCCCTGTCCGCTTTGTACTAATATTTATGCGGACAAGCGGACGTATATGCCTTATTTATCTTCGAATAAAGGTTTATAGAAGGAGCGCTGCTCCATAGAAAATAACCGTTCGGTAAACTCCCCTGGCTGCACTTTACCAAGGGCGCGATCGAGCATATTCATTTTAGCATCAAGCATATCAATAAGATGAAGGACTTCTGCTTCCCGTACGAGTGGCGGCTTCGGACTCCCCCATTCACTCTTGCCATGATGTGATAGGACCAGGTGTTGCAGGATGGTCACTTCTTCCGTATTAATCTTCAATTCTTCCGCAGCCTGACCGATCTCCTGGACCATCATCGGAATATGCCCAATCAATTTTCCTTCCATTGTATAATTAGGAGCGGCCGCTCCAGATAATTCCTTTAGCTTGCCTAAATCGTGAAGTATCACGCCGGCATACAACAAATCTTTATTCAGCGAAGGGTACAGCTCTTTCAATTCCCGCGCTAAGTTAAGCATTGATACGATATGGTGAGCGAGTCCTGAAACATAAGCATGGTGATTTTTAGTGGCGGCTGGAAACGTCAGCAATGCCTCTTGATACTTTTGCACGAAGTATCTCACCAGGCGTTGGATATTCGGATTTTTCATTTCAAAAATGGCTTCGGTGATCCGCTCCATCAATGCTTCCTTTTTAATAGGAGCCTTCTCAATAAAGTCTTCCCGCGCTACCCCGTCCGTTGCCTGAACAGGTCGGATCGACTGGATTTTCAATTGGGGGCGTCCCCGAAAGCTGGTTACCTCTCCACTTAATTTCACGAGTTCTTCGGCTTGAAATACAGCTTCATCTTCGAATGTAGCTTCCCAAAGCTTCGATTCAATTTCTCCTGTTGCGTCCTTCAATATTAACGTCAGGAAAGGTTTCCCGTTGCTCGCCACTCCTTTAGAAGCGGATTTAATCATCATAAATCCGTCAAAACCATCCCCGATATTATAATTAGCTATCCCTTTCTTCATCAAATCTCCTCCCCGCTTACCAACAAAAAAGAACAACGCTACCTGTAATTTTCCTCGGAATCGGTCTATATGAGTTCACCCATCACCGATCATCTTCATGCTGATCGATTTTGGGTACATACTGAAAAATTTCTCCGGATTCCACAACGCGGATAAACTCCATCAGCCAGCGATAATAATTTTTGGCGTAACGCAGTCGCTCAATGTCCGCTAAAACTCTTTCTTGCAACTCTTCATCTTCAGATTCATCTGCTATCTTTTCGAGTTTGGCGATCGTTTCTTCCGCTTCCTCGATGTTTGTTTCGGTATGGTGGCGCCAACGGCTCCCAAATAATGTAGTGAATGATTTATACCAATCTTCTTCCGACTTATACAGGTCCTTCCGCACTCCGCGTTTGAACGCTGGCTCGACCATTTTCATATCGGATAATGCACGGACACCTGTCGACATGCTCGTCTTGCTCATCGCCAGGGCGTCGCGCATTTCATCGAGCGTCATGGGTTCGTCTGCAAAATACAAAACTCCATACAAACGGCCGATGGAAGGAGTAACCCCATACAGGCTCATATTTTTCGCAATCACCTGGATGAACTTTTCCACTGTTTCTTCATATTTACCCCAATCTGTCTGTTGTCCTTTTTTCGCCACAGGAAAACCCTCCATTCATCCATCCCTATCTAATCTGAAAACATTTTACCATTAATAATTTCAATTAGCTAACCCGCCTGCTATCCGGTCCGAGAGTTTGATCGTTGCAGCCCCGGACGTATTATCAGCCAAATCCTCTCTGGTCGTGAACAAAAACACCTGATGGGAAACGGTGAGCTCCTTGATGATATCCATCATGACTCCGGTTCTTGTACGATCAAAATGAACAAATGCATCATCAATAAGAAATGGCAGGCGTTCTTCACTGGATAGTACGGCACTCAACGACAGACGTAATGCGACATAAAGCTGGTCTGCCGTACCTCTGGAAAGTTCAGAAGCACTGAAGCTGAAACCATCAGCCGTTTCTATTTGCAAATCCCCCTGCTCAGGGTGAAAATGCACTCGATGATAGGCTTCTTCGGTCAGCCGGGAAAACAAGTCGCTCGCCCGGTCCAATACATCAGGTAAGTACGTGTGCTGATACACTTCTTTCGTTTGCAGCAACATGTTGTATGCCGTTTGCAGGACAGCCCATTCTCTTGCTTCTGCCTGCAGTTCATCGCGCTTTGCCTGCAGCTGGTGACGTTGCTCAGAAAAAGAAGCTGCATGTTCCAGCTTAGATAGTTTATTATGGAGGTCAGCAAGCTCTTGCCTTCTGCTATCCCGCTCTTCCTCTACGTGTTGTAATTTTTCTTGGAGCTGTGTTAGTTGTTGTTCCAGCAGCTGATAATCCGGTACTTTCTCCATAACTTGATAACCCTCGATATCACCCTTTTTCAATATCGTTGTCAGCTGCCTTCTTAAGTCTTCCCGTTTATCCCGACGGTTCCTTTCTGCTTCGGCTGCTTCAGCAATCTGTAAAAAGTCCTGCTCATTTTCTGATCCCGCTGCCTCAAATAAGGAGTTCTTTTCCCTTTTGAACGGTAGCATTCTTATCTCCAACTGTTTTTTCTTCTCCCGCAGGTCTTCTATATCGACCTCTAAGCGTACACGATCCCGGTCTGTTTCTTGAACTGCTTTTTCTCCCTCATGAAAATAACCAATCAACGCAGAAAGCTGATTATCGTTCCATTCCCATCCAGCGGCTGTTAAAAACGTCTCCAATTGCACCGTATACTTTTTCCGTTCATTTTCCAGGGAAGCAACTTCTTCCTTCAGCTCTTGGGCCTGGCGGTACTGTTCCTGTAACGGTTTTACTGCATGATAGAGCCGTCCCCAATGAACTGGTGATACTTCTAAAAAAGGATATTGTTTGCGCTGCTCTTCTATCAGCTGGTTCAGTCGCTCACGCCGGCTACAAATGGATTGCTTTTGTTCCTCCAGCTTCATCCGTTCTACAGAAGAACGCTGCCATTGATCCTGCAGGTGATCCAGTTCATAGGAGGCTTTTTCATGCTGGTCGACTTTTTTACGAAATAAATAATATTCTTCCTCAGAAAGATTAGAAACGTCCGATTCCTGGGACAACTCAGGCCCCAACGAAGTTGACTGTCTATAAATATAATAGCCGCCAATAAGCATCAGAATAGCAAACATGGCAACAGGCAAAGAGGACAGCAGCCATGCAGTCAAAAGTCCAATCGCTGCCAGGGCAGCAGTCAGGCCAAATGTCTGCTTCGCCTGTCGCTGCCGTTTATCAGACGCTGAACCTTCATTTCCCCCGCCACGGCGCTGCTTCTGTTCAAAAGCTTCCAAATCCGTTATATAGTGATGATAAGAACTTTCATCCAGGAGCTGATCCTCCCATTCTGCCCTTCTATCTTCTATATGCTTTTCCTGAGCTGACAGCAGATACTCCTGTTCCTTCACCCGCTCTTCATCACCTTCCAGGCGTTCTTTCTGTCTGGCAGCCTGTGCCCATTCCTCTTCTAAAAAGAATGGAAAATCATAGTTCGCCAGCGCTTCCTGGGTGAGATTGATATTCAACTCTTTCAACTCACGAGTAACGTTATATTCGTATTTCCTGATGCGTTCTTTTAGTTCCTCTTCTTTTCTTATCGAGTCTTGTATGTCAGGAAGAGCAGCTGATAATTCCTTCATTTCTTCCATCAGCTTGGGAGAAAGCATGGAGTTCTGGACGTTTTCCAATCTCTGCTCATTTTCCTGTATGTGCTGACGGACGAGCTGCTGCTCGCTTTCTAATGGCAGCAATTGATCCTTGAGGGCATGTAGCCTTTCTTTTCCATCAACAGGGAATTCCACCGGCTTTTCTATTCTGGAACTCGCATACTGATGGTAGGCTAACACTACATCTTTCACTTGCAGCAATCGTTGCAGACGAAATAAGTCTTCCTGTATTGTTTCTTTTTGATGCCGCAATAATTCCAGGTGATCCTTAGTTTCCTGCTGTTCTTTGTTCAGCTGCTGATAAGACGCTTCTTCTCGTTCCATATCCTTCAGCTTCTCGTTTATCTTGTCGAGTTCTTGCAGCCGCTGGTTGATTGGCGGCTTCTTTCCTTGGGGGCGGAATCGTTCGGAGAGCTGCTGTCCCAATGTCCTCTCCGTTTCATTGATCCTAGTTGATCCTGTCAAGCCGATATTAAGTAATGTTTCTCCAAGGTCATCCTGGTCTATTTTATGGAGGTCAGTGAGATCAGCAGCTTCAAAGGAAAAAATCGATTCATACGTATTGCGGCCCATTCCTAACAATGCCTGCAGGTAGCTTTCCTCTTTCTCTGTCCCATCCGGTAACAAACAGACCGCTGCTCCTTTATTCCGATCATGGAGACGCTCAACCATCATCTTCTCTCCATTATCCAGGAGAAGTTCCATTCTGCCTCCTACCGTGCCCCCTGTTTTCGGCTGATAAAATTCACGTTGCTTCGGAGGTAATCCAAAAAGTACGAATAAGATAAACTTCCGGATTGTCGATTTTCCTGCTTCGTTTTTCCCAATCATGATCGGAAAATTCGTTTTTTCCAGATGCAACGTGAAATTTTGCCACTTTCCAAAGCCATATATATGGATATAGGTGATTTTCATACAGTCGTCCCTCCTCTCATCGCTTCAATAATTCCATAAGCAATAAATCCTTCGCCTCCTGCATCACTTGCTCTTTTTCCTCCTCCCTCAAAACTTCTAAATGTTTACGGGCCTTACGGTGACGGTACAGTGGTTTCAGCCAGTCGTCCATCTCTTCAGCCTGCTGAAATTGACGGAGCATTTCCCCTACAAAGTGCTTCTCCTGCATCAGCTGCCCTTCATCCCATGGAGAAACAGCTTCTATATCCACTTTTCTGATCCACAACCACTGGTCTTCCGATTGTTCCTGTTCATTGATAATCTCCACCAGCTCCTCCATCTCTTGATGATGATGCCGAAGAGTTGCCAGTCCTTCCCCTCCGGTAATATGTAAATGGATGATTGCCGGACCTGTGTTTCTCCATTCTTCCTTCTTTGTTGTTATAACTTGTTCGAGTTCATCAAAGCTTTCTGCTTTTGTCGATAAGTGGAACGTTTCAAATCGGAACGCCTGAAGTGGCAGAAAGGTCAAATTCGTTCCGTTCTCTCCCATTTCTACGAGGTAACAGCCTTTTTCACAGGGTTCCTTGATTGACCTCCCCTGGATGTTGCCAGGATAAATAATCGGTGGATCTTCAGCTAATTTAGTCCGTTTATGAATATGACCAAGTGCCCAATAATCCATCATTTTTTCCTGCAACTCCCCTAGACGAAAGGGAGCATAGACATCATGTTCCGTATTGGTTTCAATACTGCCATGAAGCATGGCAATATGATAGGCATGATCAGCTGTACGGATGTATTCCGCTGCTTTTCTTTCCTTGACCGCCCGGTTATGATAGCTGAATCCATAAATGATGGCCTGTATTTCTCCATTTTTGCTAAAAGCTTCGTGGGTTACCTGTTCTTCCTTAAAGACATGGACATTGTCCGGGTATGTGACATGGTGGAAATCGGCTGACAAATAGTCATGGTTCCCATGACTGGCAAACACCTTGATTCCATTCTCTTTAAGCTTACGAAAAGCGTCCCTCAGCTTGATTTGTGCCCGTAGACTCCTGATTTCCTCGTCAAATAAGTCTCCGGACATCAAAACAAAATCAACCTCATGGGTTACAGCTAGATCGACCAGCCTATCCAAAGCAAAGAAGGTACTTTCCCTAACCTGCCTGTTCAATGGAGGTGGCAGCTCCCCCACCCCTTTGAATGGACTATCTATATGTAAATCAGCACAATGAATGAACTTAAGATGAGGTTTAGTTTTCATGCTTGTACCTCTCCTTCTCCTTGTTTCCTTTCATTGTAGCAAAGCAAAAAAACGAATGCACGTTCGATAGCAATTTTTCAGGAAGTTAGGAAATGCTAAGTTCAAGGAGGTGCTTTTCCGAATGCCAAAACAAAAGAAAAACCCATCCGAGCGCGCTAAAAGTGCGGCTAGTGTCAAGGGAAGGAAAAACCAGGGTCCCGTCGATCCATTTGTAGATGAACCCGAACACCAGACAACGAACATGCAATATGGCAAGAAGAATATGGGAGAATAACTTCCTGGCAGCCAGGCTATTCTTTAAGCCTTGGCTGCTATACTTCTTACTTAACAGGAAGAACTTCTGACTTAAGTGAGGCATGTTCCGACCTGTCTCATAAATGTTCTGCCCTATCTCAATAAACTTCTTACTATAACAGGAAAATGAACTTTGGTTATAAGAAAAACCGCCAGGACTCCCCCCCCAGCGGTTTATCAATTATTCTTTTTTCGACAGTTGCAATGCTGCTTTGATATCCTTTAGTGATGAAGAGTTCCCATACAATAGTACTCCTCCGCTGTAAATTCTTGCACCAATGACAGCTAGCAGCACTATCGTGGCGATTAGAATCCCAATGGACAACCCCACTTCCCAAATTGGCACATCCAGCATGCCGACCCGCAAAAACATCAGCATCGGTGTAAAGAACGGGATGTACGAAGTAACCGTGACAAACCCTGAATCCGGTGCATTAAGTCCGAACATAGCAATCATGAAGGCTGCGACAATGACCAGTGTCATCGGTGCAATTAATTGCTGAGCGTCCTCGATCCGGCTGACGAGTGAACCGAGCATCGCAGCGAGCGTAGCATAAAGAAGATACCCAAGAATAAAGAAAACGATCAAGTAGACGAATAGACTGATCTCCAAATTATTCAGTCCAAAATAGTCAAAAACACCGCCCGTCAACGTGTCCTGATTCATTTTAACTGCCTGATAACCCACAACCATGAATAACGTGATTTGCGATAGTCCAAGTAAAGCAATACCGAAAATCTTAGCAAACATCTGGGCGACGGGCGAAGCACTGGAAATCAATATTTCCATCACACGGCTTGATTTCTCTGTTGCTACTTCCATGGCTATCATGTTGCCATACATGATTACAGCAAAATACATGATAAACAGCATGACATAGACAAGGCCGCGCGCTTCACTCAGTTCTTCCTCCGTTTTCGCGTTTTCTTCCAAAGCTACGGTCTCAAAATTGACAGGTGCTGAAATCTGCTGGAATACTTCCGGGTCTATCTCAGCCTGCTCTGCAGCAATCATGACCTTTACTTGCTGTAACGCTTCGCGGATCTGATTGCTTATACTTGTGTTGGCAATTTGGTTGGCATAATAGGTGGCGCGAGGGATTCCATCCGATTTATTGATTTCGATGAAAGCCGTATATTCTCCAGCTTGAACTGCCTGCTCGGCTTCCTTTTTCGTTCCTTCAAAGGCAGCAAGTTCAATCGAAGGCTCCTGATTATCCAAATAACCTTGCAAAGGTCCCAGTAATCCCTCCTGCTCACCAATAACAGCCACTTTCTGGTTATCCTCTGATTCTTTTCCGGTGAACCGTTCAGTTATCGTTTCAAAGTTAGCAAGACCTATAATAAGTAACAATGTGACACCAGTAGTGATAAGAAACGACTTCGATTTTAACCGATTCATATAAGTATGTGCCAGCATGATAAAAAACTTATTCATAAGATGCACCCACTTTTTCAATGAATATGTCATTCAAGGAAGGCTCTTCTAAATCAAAAAGACGGACAAAGCCTTTCCCCTGAATGGCTTCAAAAACATTGGCAGCAGCCGCTTCGTTTTCTATTTGTAGTTCACAGCCTTCACTCACCGATTTGGATCTCACTACACCAGGCAATTCTTTTAAGTAGGTTAAGTCAAAATCAGCATGGATGCGCAAGTTTTTCTTCCCAAAGGAACGCTTGATTTCCTTCAGCTGTCCCTGTACAACCGGACGTCCTTTTTGGAGAATGCACAAGTGTTCACATAGTTCTTCGACGTGTTCCATGCGGTGGGAAGAAAATACGATAGTAGTTCCTCCTGTTTTCAAATCGATAACAGCCTTTTTTAATTGCTCGACATTGACAGGGTCGAGTCCTGAAAATGGTTCATCTAAAATCAACAGTTCCGGTTTATGTATAACTGCTGATATGAATTGAATTTTCTGCTGATTCCCTTTGGATAATTCCTCTACCTTTTTCTCTTTATACTCTGGTATATGAAAGCGTTCCAGCCAGCGGTCGAGTTCACGAAGTGCGGCCTGCTTATCCATTCCTCTTAGCCTTGCCAGATAGACAAGCTGGTCTTTCACCTTCAACTTAGGATAAAGCCCCCGCTCTTCTGGCAGATAGCCGATAATATGGCTCTTCTCGTAACTTATCGTTTCTCCGTTCCAGACAATCGACCCTTTCGTAGGATCCATTAATCCAAGAATCATCCGGAAAGTTGTCGTCTTTCCTGCTCCATTACCTCCTAAAAATCCAAACATTTCTTTTTCCGGTATCGTAAGCGACAAGTCATCTACAGCTACAGTGCTGCCAAAACGCTTGGTCACTCCTGCCAATTGAAGCGTCATTTCCTCTCCCCCTTTTCATTACTCCAATTATACGGTTGAATTAGGAAAATAGTTTCATTTCTTCGAAGTATTTTTAACCGCCCGATTGATAGGGAAAGAAAAGAAATAAGAAACAAGCAGGAATTTGTATCTGTCATATCTAATAGTAGAAAGTGGGAAATGAGGAGGAGGATTGAAATGAAAGCATACGCATTGACTGTCTTCGCAAAAGATGGGGAAAAATTATTGGATGAAAATTTCGAAGCTGCCGATGATCACGATGCAAAGCAAATCGGCCAGAATAAATTACAGGAACACGGCTATGAAGAGCACACGCATCGTTGTGTAGCACCAGAAGGCCATCTTGTCTTATTTCATAGGTAGAAAGAGAAAGGCTCCTATCAGAAATCATTGATAGGAGCCTGGTTTTTATCTGCCTGTGAACTCTGGCTTTCGTTTTTCCATGAAAGCCTGAACGCCTTCCTGATGATCCTTTGTCTGTCGCAGTTTCCACTGGGCTTTACGTTCTTCCTCGAGGTACTGCTTCAACTTTTCCACCCCGTGCTGATGGTATAATTGCTTTGTAGCAATCATAGATTGCAGCGGACGCTTGCTCCACTGAGCGACCAGCGCTTTCGTTTCTGCCTGAAGGTCTTCCCCGGCAACCTGGTCGACGAGATGATAATCGTAGGCTTTCTTGGCGTACAATTCTTCACCATTCCAGGCAAACTGCTTGGCACGATGGGTACCAAGACGCTCCTGCAGCCAGAAATGTCCCCCTCCGTCCGGAAGCAGCCCGATACCGATGAAATTCATTGAAAAACGGGAATCAGGATCTGCAATAATATAATCGGCAGCTAGTGCGATGCTGAGACCTAACCCGACAGCAGGACCATGGATGGAAGCAACGACAGCCTTAGGCATCGTATAGAGCTTTGTCACTACTGCCTCGATATTGCTCATCACGTCATTAAACTTTTCTTTATCACTGACTTCGGTCATCATGGTGACATCTCCGCCGGCACAGAACCCGTCACCTTTCCCGGAAAGGACAACGATTTGTGCATCACTTGCTTCCACTTCCTCGAGAGCGGCTACGAATTCTTCCAGCATCGCCACATTTAAGGCATTATATCGTTCTCCCCGGGCCATCTTCAGCTCGATTACGTTATCATTTTTCGCTAATTCAAAGTAATTCATAATATCCCCCTCTTTGTATGAAAACCTCTTCTTTTCATTCGCTAATTCGTCTACAAAATCCTGCCACAAAATGTCTTACAATGCCTAAAAGTCGAAGACTTGATTTCGAGATTTTTCCTGCATAACGGTCCGGTGGAAAACGACTCCCTTTCCGCGGACATGCGCTGAGCCTCCTCGAGCTGACGCTCTGCGGGGTCTCACCTGTCATGCTCATCCCGCAGGACTTTGAATTTTCACCCTGACTTAACCCACGCACGAAGGAAATGCGTAGCATTTTCGAGGAGTCTCGCCGTTCCCCACCGGACCTTGCCATAGGAAGTTCTCGAAATCAAACTTGTGGACACCGTCTTATATGGCCACTTGTATTGCTAGAAAAAGTCTTATAAGCGCATTAGGATGAAGGTTTTACTTATACACTTCTCGAAGGGTCCGTTTGTAACAAAATTGGCTGGATGGGCAGGGAAACGGGGAGACTCCCGCGGGAGAAGGGTCTAGGCGAGATCCCACAGGGCGCAAGCCCGAGGAAGCTCGCCAGGTCCCCCGCAGGAAAGAAATGAATGCGTAATCGCCTTGGGAGACACGACACGCATAAGCAGAACAGCAAAAGGGAAGTGACCTTTCTTCCCGTTGATGGGCTGCTTATGACGCGAGTGTCTAGGCGATGAAGCTGGAAAGCGAGTCGTTTCACAGCCCATCTTTTACTTTTATGGTAACGGACCCTACTATATTGAAACCTATCTTCAGCAATTGGGAAGTTAATCGTAAAATTAAAACAAGTGTGTAGAAGGCAAAAAAAAGTCAGACCCGTGGGCCTGACTTTTTGTTACGATTACTGTTCTTCTGGAGTGCCGTATAGTTCTTCCAACGGCTTAGTGATGATACGACTGACATCATTGATCACCGTGTTCAATTGCTGTTCTTTTTCCATAAGCTTAGAAATCACTTCATGCTGTTGAACAAGCTGAACTACTTGTTGAGCCTGCTGTACTTCTTCTTCTGTGATTTCCTGTCCTTGCATTTGCTTTTGCTGTAAGTTGATTTGAGTTTCACGGAAGTTATCGAACATTTTCTTTGCTGCTTCATCAGCCATTACTGCTTCATATGCTTCTTTTAGTCCTTGGAATTCTTCACTATTACGAATCGCTTTCTCCAAGTCATACGCGTTATCATAAATATTTGCCATTGTAAAAAATTACCTCCTGTATGTTTCACTTACTTTGATTCCTTCCCCACTATAACAAACGTGAACGAATGTGTATAGGAATAGAGCCATTATCCTAAAAATATCACGATCAATCCCTGGATAATACCAATTAATCCACCAAGTAATGCCCCTAAATAGGTGATCATTTTAAGTTCCCGTCTGGAAATATCCAGCACCATCGCCTCCAGTCTTCCCACTGAAAAAGCCTCAACTTGTTCCTGGACAATTTCTGCAAGGTGCAGTTTCTTCATCATCGGTTCAATCCGTTCGGCAAGCAAAGTGCCAAGTTGTGATACGACCATCGGGACAGCATCCTGGATGATTTTCGAGCGGATGGGTCGCACCCAGTCTGCTACGGTTCGGTCCAGCCAATTTTCGAGAGGCATCGTTTTGGAAACCGCGGTGCCCAATGTACGTTTGATAGCATTTTTTCCGATTCTTTCCTCAATCACACCAACGGGCTGATGCAGCCAGTACTCTTTTTCTTTTCCGAGCAGCTCCATTAGCCACGCTTTCGTTTCAGGAGCCCGTACATATTGGAGTACTGCGGGATGGGCTTTATCTGTCAGCCCTTGTGGGGTTACAAATGAAGAAATCATATTCCCGAAAAACCCCTGGCCTGTCAGGTAGTGTTCAATCAAATCAGCAATTTTTCGTTTTCCTTCGGGGCTGTCGATATAGCTGCCGATCTTCAGCTGGATATTTGCAGCCAGCTTATCTGTGGCCTTATCCGTCTTTTTAATCATCTCCCTCGAAAGTACATCATGGAGAGGAAGCGGACGGTATTGTTCCATCACTTCCTCATATTGTGTTTCCACCCAGTAGGAAACCTTCCGCCGCACTTTTGCTTCATTTGTCTGTACCTCAAAGGCAGCCAGCAGTTCGCTGATTTTTTTATCCTGCTTCAAAAGCTGTTTGACTTCCTCCTGTGCCCAAACGGTCATCTGGCGCTGGAACTCACTTTCCTCCAGCTTCTTACGGATACCCTCCGCTGTCAGAAGATGCTGCACAACCATTCGACCCAATTGACGGGCAAGTTCCTGCTGCCGCTTGGGAATGAGACCAGGTGTAAACGGCAGCCGGTACTTCCCGATATATTTTGCTTCATAAGGGCGGAATAACATTCTTATCGCTAAGGAATTGGTCAGCCCGCCGATCAGTGCCCCAATCCCCATCATCATCATTACTAACAACATTACGTTCATATCATCAACCTCATTTCCTCATCCGTCATCAGTATATATCATTTTCCCGAATAGAGAAAAGGTCATGCCACGAATAAGACTTGCATATATAAATACAAAGATGGGGAGGGCTGTACCATGTATTTTGCCATTCGATATTATACCGGTGCGCATGCCAGAATGATTGTGCCAAAAGCATATGAAAAAGAATTCCACTCGATCCGATCCATTACTTTCGGACAACACTCCTGTGCCATTCGCTGTCTGACACACCGGGAACATGATAATTTCATCATGATATCGACACAGGCTAAAAAACAGCTGAACTTGCCGGATCACCGGATGGCTATGTGTCACATTACAGGAGATGAAGCACGACTGACCGTCCCTTTCGGTGTTTTTACCGCTGGATTTGAAAAGGAAGGGCCCCTACTCGGTCCCCGCTCCAAATATTTCGAAGCCTTCAGTGATACTGGCAGGGAGCTTGGCTACCAGGCTCTGTTCTTTGGACACCAGCACCTCGCCACTCTCCCTGCTTATATGACCGGCTACATTTATGATCGTGATCTATGGCGCAAGGTGGAATCGCCCCTTCCGGAAGTCATTTATAACCGTATCACCAATCGAAAAACAGAACACCACCCGCATGTTGTCCAGGCACTGCGTACCCTGAAGGAGAAATCACGTGTCTTCAATCCCGGTTTCTTTAATAAAGCGACCATCATTAAGTATTTGCTGGAAAGCAGCCAGCTTGACCATTTTCTGCCTAAAACTATTTTCAATCCTTCCAAACAGATGGTCAGCGAAATGCTGAAACAGGATGCTGTCTATATTAAAGCAACCCACGGCAGCAGAGGAGAAGGCTTATGCCGAGTGAAGCGAAATCATGATGGTACCCTTGATGTACTAGAAGCCGACGCTCGCCATCCGCATCGCTTCCCTTCTACGGATTCCTTTTTTCAGGCTTTCTTTCCCAAAGGGAGTGCCGGATATTTGATCCAGCCGCAAATAAACTTACTGGAGACCGAAGGAAAGCCATTCGATTTTCGCGTTCATACCAATAAAGATGAAACTGGCAAATGGAAATTGACACTTATCGCAGTTAAGTCAGGAAATGGCCTTAACCCAACCACCCACCACGTTTATGGGGGTAAGATATACGTATTAGATGAAATTTTTTCAGAATCAAAATGTCGCCAAATCAGACAACGACTTGAAAAAACCGCATTATTGGTCAGTGAAGAATTAGATAAGGAACATGACTACCAGTTAGGTGAATTAGGGATTGATATGGCTATCGATCAGGAGGAGGGGTTGTGGATATTTGAAGTGAATGCCAAGCCTGGTTTCCACCTGTTCGATCATCCTGTTTTAAAAGAGCAGATGCCAGATTACTTTTCCTACCTTTACCGATACGGTCAATATTTAATGAGTAGGAACTGACAATTCCTGTTGCATGAAAAAAACCTCCTGGCAAAAAATAAAACTACCAAGCCTGGAGGTGAAACAATGAAGGAAAAGAAGGAAAGACATCATGCAACAGAGGGAAAAGGGAAATTAGAACTCGATGTCGACCGGATGATCAATGAAGGAATGGCCGGCGGCATGGAACGATCCGTCCATGGAAGAGAACAATTAGGACAAGTTCACGAGATACCAGAACAAAAGGATAACTGACAGACAAACTAAAAAGTACGCCCGCAGCAATTGCTGCGGGCGTACTTTTTTATAGAAACCTTTAGATCATTATCGGCTTTTGACAATCATTTGTACTGCGTCATTGATTAGCTGCTCAGCTGAATCACCATTCTCCTTGCTGGTGCGAATGCAAGTTTCCAGGTTTTTAGCAACGATGTAACCAATTGCACGGTCCATCGCAGAACGAGCGGCTGATAGTTGTGTGATGACGTCTTTACATTCTTTTTCTTCTTCCATCATCTTCAACACTCCGCGGATTTGACCTTCTATGCGCTTTAAACGGTTTTTCGTTTCCTGGTTATATTGGTCCATTTTAATCTCTTCCATGCTTGTACCTCCCTTTCCTCAGGGTTATATCGTGAAACATAGTTCCCTATTATCAATGTACCCTCATAGGTATATTATAATCGTTTTTCAAGAAAAAATAAACCCTTTTACTTGGTATAAGTATTCCTATTGATATAATAAAGAATAACTTATAAAAAAGGAAGATACAAATGATAACTGTGAATCAGCTGCAAAAGATATACCCTTCTCTCGTCTGTCTTCCAAGCGATCAGCCGCTGGAAGTCAAGGAATACAAATGGTATCAGACTAATACGGATGAAATAGTCGGAATTAAAAAAAGCGATCTAACTGACCGGGAGATGCACATGCTTGATTTATTCCTCACACCCTACCGTTATGATACTCCCTATATAACAGAGCGGGAGCAGCAATGGCTAGATGCGATTTATCACAACCAGATAGGCAGTTTTAAAAAAAGCAACGCGCCTGAACGTTTCCGATTCGTCTTCTTTCAGTTGTCTGAGCGTGACACAGACCAGGAAACTTTCCGTGAAGCTATCCAGGGGTTGTTTTCTTCTGCTATGCCGATTATTTGGGAAAATGCCCATTCTGGTTTCATCATCGAGGAATCTGTAGTTGCCAACCAGGAAGAAGACCTCTCATATGAACCGATTATTGACGTATTAATGAGTGACTTTTATATGAAGCTTTCCTTTTATGTCAGTGAATATGTTTTCCATATTGATGACGCTCCTGCCCATTTTACCTGGAGCAAACACTGTTTCCAAACCGCTAACCGACACCTGAATAAAGACGTTACCAGTTTTTTGGATGTCTTACCTTACCTCTATTTGGATCATATGCCTGGGGAGAAAGGAGAAAGAATCATAACCGGAACATTGCAGGAAGTCGTTGACGAACCTGAACTGCTGGAAACCGTCAGAGTATTCCTGGAGTGTAATTCAAATGCTACCGTGACGGCAAAGAAGTTGTACATGCATCGCAATAGCCTTCAATACAGAATTGATAAGTTTATTGAAAAAACGGGAATAGATGTCCGTCAATTCCACGAAGCCCTGCCGACCTACATGGCATTACTGCAGCTGAAAGCTGCCAATAGAAATAAATAGTAACGGTGGACCTTCCGATATACAACGTGCACAAAGTGACCGATTATCTTTGTGCACGTTGTCCATTTACGGTTGCTGGAGACTTAGATAGACTATATACATAGCTTATAAAACGCTTACATAAATTCAGGGAGGAATTTAACATGGCAGAACTGAAATTAGAACATATTGATAAAGTTTATGACAAGAACGTAAAAGCGGTTGAAGATTTCAACTTGCACATCGATGATAAAGAATTCGTTGTTTTCGTAGGGCCATCCGGGTGTGGTAAATCAACAACTCTTCGTATGATCGCAGGTCTTGAAGAGATTACAGGTGGAGACTTCTACATCGGTGATAAGCGCATGAATGATGTCGCGCCAAAAGACAGGGATATTGCGATGGTTTTCCAGAACTATGCCTTGTATCCTCATATGAATGTGTACGATAACATGGCATTCGGACTGAAGTTACGTAAAATGGACAAGAAAGAAATCGACCGCCGTGTACAGGAAGCAGCCAAAATCCTTGGATTGGAAGCATTACTTGACCGTAAACCTAAAGCGCTTTCTGGTGGTCAGCGTCAGCGTGTCGCTTTGGGGCGTGCCATTGTTCGTGACGCAAAAGTATTCTTGATGGATGAACCATTATCCAACCTCGATGCCAAGCTTCGTGTGCAGATGCGTGCGGAAATCCAAAAACTTCACCAGCGCCTCCAGACGACTACCATCTACGTTACCCATGACCAGACAGAAGCGATGACAATGGCAACACGTCTGGTTGTCATGAAGGATGGCTATATCCAGCAAGTTGGTGCGCCAAAAGAAGTGTATGATAAGCCGAACAATGTTTTTGTTGGCGGCTTCATTGGATCGCCAGCAATGAACTTCCTGACTGGCACACTAAAAGAAGGCTACATTGATGTTGGAGATGTCAATATCAAAGTTCCAGAAGGAAAAATGAAACCGTTGCGCGCACAGAATTACTTGAACAAAGAGGTAATTTTAGGGGTACGTCCTGAAGATATTCACGATGAGCCATTGTTCATTGATGCTAACCCTGAAAGCAAAATCACTGCCCATATCGAAGTAGCAGAGCTGATGGGTTCTGAATCCTACCTTTACTCGAAAGTGAACAACCAGGACTTTATCGCCCGTGTCGACTCCCGTACTGATATCAAAGGCGGCGAGGACATTGTACTTGCGATGGATATGAATAAAGCCCACTTCTTCGATGCAGAAACAGAAGAACGCATCAAATAATAAAATTATAAAAAGGATTGTCATCTGTTAGAAGGTGACAATCCTTTTTAATGGGCAGCTTCTTGTATTTCTTTCGTCATGATTTTCCCACATTCCACACATTGAATGACATGAATGCACTGCTGAACGGTTGCTGAATCTGGATCTCCGTCTACCATCTTCGTCATCATGATTTCTAAATACGGGCTATAATCATCTAAGTAATCCACGATTTTTCCGTGATCGACCATTTGGCTCGAACAATCTGGACAACGGTCCTCAACCTCTTCTATTCCATTGCAAATGGGACAAATGACCATACCCTTCCCCCTCATCATTTATAAACTTTAATTCTTTCCGCTTCCATTCCTATTGATACTAAATCCATAAAAGAGACGAATTGTGGAAGACTCAGTTTCAAGATTGTAAGGGTTCGTTACTATAAAAGAGTCAGGGCTGGCTGGGAAACTACTCGCTTTCCTGCGGGGGAACCGGCGAGCCTCCTCAGTCGTTTCACTCCCTGTGGGGTCTCGCCTGGCTCCTTCTCCCGCGGGAGTCTCGCAGTTTCCCAGCCAGCCCATCCGAAGGATGGAGAAACGAACCCCCGCATAGCTGAAGAGATTTTCCACGATCACCGAATAGTGTGGCTTGAATTTGAAAGATACATCCCGCTTTTGCTTTTATAAGTAACTCTCCCTTTGATTGAAGGACTGCTTATCGATGTTTCCGTTTACCTCACCAAAGTAAGGAGGGACGGTAAATTGCGAGACTCCCGTGGGAGGATAGTGCATGGTGAGATCCCGAAGGGCTTTAAGCCCGAGGAAGCTCACCGTACGCCCATGGAAAGTGAGTGATTTCCCGGACCTCCACACTGTTACTACCGTAACGGAAACAAACTATCTCGAAACTAAGTCTTCAAGAAAAAGGGAGCTTTTAAATAAAAGGAAGGAGAAGCGTAGGCCGCTTCTCCTGTTTACCATTCGTTTATCGTTGTTGTTGACCGCCGAATTGAGATTCAGCCATTTGAACTAGACGCTTAGTGATTTCTCCACCAACAGAACCGTTAGCGCGAGAAGTAGTGTCTGGTCCAAGTTGTACGCCGAATTCTTGGGCAATTTCCATTTTCATTTGATCAAGAGCTTGTTGTACACCAGGTACTACTAAGTTGTTAGAGTTGTTTTGAGCCATTTTGTCTCACCTCCTGTGTAATTGTAGTTTGACCCACAATTCAGGAAGTATCACAAAATTTTTTTGGTAAATTTGTACAAAAAATCAGCTACTTAGCATTCGGTTTTGTCATCGCTTTTGGATCGACATACTTTTCAAATTCTTCTTCTGAAAGAATCCCTAATTCTACTGCCGTTTCCTTCAATGTCTGATCTTTCTCAAAAGCAGTTTTAGCGATTTTAGCAGCATTTTCATAACCGATATGCGGGTTCAATGCCGTTACCAGCATTAAAGAATCTTTTAGATATTGTTCAATCTTGCCGTGATCAGGCTCCAATCCGCTCACACAGCGCTCATCGAACGATACCATGCTGTCAGCAAGCAGCTGTGCAGACTGAAGGAAGTTATAAGCGATTACTGGTTTGAATACGTTCAATTCGAAGTTTCCTTGACTCGCTGCAAAACCGATCGTTGCGTCATTCCCCATCACTTGAGCGGCCACCATAGTCACTGCTTCACTTTGTGTTGGATTCACTTTACCTGGCATAATCGAGCTTCCTGGTTCATTAGCAGGTATGGTTATTTCACCAATGCCACAGCGTGGACCGCTTGCCAGCCATCTGACATCATTGGCAATTTTCATAACATCCGCTGCCAATGCTTTCAAAGCACCATGAGCATGGACAAGTTCATCGTGAGAAGTCAATGCATGAAACTTGTTAGGAGCGGAAATGAACGTCTTCCCTGTTTCTTCGTTGATTTTCTTCACTACTGTTTCGGCAAAATCAGCGTGAGCATTCAGACCTGTTCCGACTGCTGTACCACCAATCGCGAGTTCTTTCACATACTGCAGGCTGTCCTCCAGCATGTTTTCCGTCTTCTCAAGCATACGGTGCCAGCCGCTGATTTCCTGGCCAAGCGTCAATGGTGTCGCATCCTGTAAATGAGTACGACCGATCTTAACAACATCCTGAAACGCTTCCATTTTTTCTTTTAAAGTGGTCTTCAATTGTTTCAAAGAAGGTAAAACGTATTCTTCTACTTTCAAGACAGCGGCAATATGCATAGCCGTTGGATAAGTATCATTCGAGCTCTGTGATTTGTTAACATCATCGTTCGGATGCAATCTTGTTTCCGATCCCTGCTCCTTCAACCATTCATTCCCTACATAGGCAATGACTTCGTTGACGTTCATATTGGATTGTGTCCCACTTCCGGTCTGCCATACGACTAATGGAAAATGGTCAACCAATTCTCCTGCAGTGATACGATCGGCAGCATGAGCGATAGCATCCGCTTTTTCCTGCTCCAATAGGCCTAATTCACTGTTCGCGCGTGCAGCGCTCTTTTTCAATACAGCAAACCCATGAACCACTTCTACGGGCATCTTTTCATTTCCGATTGGGAAGTTTTCTTTACTGCGCTGGGTCTGGGCTGCCCAGTATTTGTCTTTTGGTACTTTCATTTCACCTAATGTGTCTTTTTCAATACGATAGTCCATGTAATATCCTCCCTCGCCTTTTGAAAAAATCTTTAGAAAAACTTTGCTTGCCACCATCTACTGAATGGGATAACCAAAGTATTTCTTTTTCCTTCCATGCTTTAAGAAGTTTACCTTTATTAAAGTACACGTCCAATTATAACAAAAATCTTCTCCCGGCATCATATAGTACAAAAGGTTTTATGAGAATAAGCAACTTTCTGACTATTTACATTATTCAGAAACAAATGTATAGTAAAGGTATCAACTCGGAAAGGAGGCAGGAAGGCACTACATACAACGTGAAGGAGGGATGGTTACCGAAACACGTTTAGTAGCTGATTTTCTTGCTCGATTTTTCAATGGGTTAAATAATGGATTAGTGGTGAAAGAAGCCCTGTGGGAGGGCTTCTTTTTTGTGTGTGCCCGGCATGTGCGCACGCTTTAGGGTTCAAGTCCCGAGCGGTGAAGGTCATTGTAACCGTTAGCTGAAGGCAAGGGTGTCTGGGACGACCTGGAATCTGAAGGAAGCTGGAGG
>NZ_JBIEKD010000035.1:0-30028 GCF_043496955.1 Thalassobacillus sp. B23F22_16
CTTTAATTTTATCAGAGGTTGTCCTTATATTCTTATTAAAATAAAAGAAAACCATAAAAAGAGTGGTCCGCATCAAAATGATGCGGACCACTTTCTGTTTAAATTACTGGGTTTTGTCCCAGCCTCTAGTTCACCTAGTAATCTTATAGCGCTCGTATTTTTCTGTAAGTTTATTGACTTACAACATAACTAGGCATCTTCTAATTCGAAAAACTCCTGATATTTTTCAGGGTCATTGGCAAGTATCTCTTTTACTTTATCTTCATTTAATTTATTTAGTACATCTGATGTATTTTTACCTTTAACCAACTCAAACCAGTTTCCCTTATTTGTCTGATACAATTGCGCTGTCACCCAAGTCTTAGTATGACCATAAGTACTATCTATATTGGCATATTTCTGAAACTCATAAATAAGGTTCGCTTTTTCAGTATCATACAATTTCCCCTCAATAACCTTTCTCATATCAATCCTCCTAAACCTTTATTTATGTTTTATTTCTCCATGATAAGGCTTTTCTCCTTGCCAGTATATAGTATGAGAACCAAAACATGAAGTGGTTCTGTTAATTCTTTAATCTATAATATTATTCATTTTTCGATAATACAGCACAAAAGAACATAATAAAATAGATTATTTGTTAGAAAAAAACTAATTTATGTCATAATCGTGATCCTCCTAAGATAGGATGCAATCTAATAAAACAGACTAACATTTTTAATTACGTTTTTTGGAACAGGTATATATGAGCCTTTTAAGAAGGTTAGAAAGGATTCATTGTATGGTCAACGGATACCGGTCAGGAGAAAAGAGCCACTCGAGGCTCCCCCGCGGACCTTGTAACATAAGGACAATCACCTAGTCTTCTAAGTTTGCCCCTTATCAGAAGACTCAATATCAAGATAATCTAATAACCATAACTTTTTCTCTTAATTAAGAAGCAGTGTGATTATGCGCTTTATATTCTTGAAATCTTTAAGTAAAATTTTTTGCTTTAGCGGCTAACTCTCCTTCGTTTTTGTTCATTTTATATCTATTATTGGTATAATTAGTTATGGTCCTTAAAGGAGTGGAGTGGGGCTATCAAACTAGTTGTGGTTCAATTCTTGTTACTTTTTTCGCTGGCAGTCCAACTGAAAAAGTTGCAACCATTGAGAAAAATTTTTTAACTTAATCTACTATAACTATTTCTGTCCATAAAGCTGATTAAAATCAACGGGTAAAAATTCCTCTTCCTATAAGCAAAAAAAACAGATACACCTCATCAATGCAATTTACCGGCTTCTTTTTTTAACACCCGAATAAGATTGAAAAAAAAGTTCGAGGAACACCAAGGTGAGAATATGGGTTTTATTGTGACTGTACAACACCAATCAGACTATACATAAATATTTCAAAGTTGTATTCCAGTAAAAAAAGTATATGGATAATTTTGCTTTCTTTATCATATACAAATTAAATAATTAATAAGGAGAATTAAAACACAATGTTTTTTGATACATTCGGTACGGACACTTTCTTAATGCTCACTGCATTATTACTTTTCAGTGGAATATTCGCTTCAAAATTTTCTACTAAGTGGGGACTCCCCTCTCTTATCTTATTTATAATCGTAGGAATGCTCGCTGGAAGTGATGGTTTAGGAATTATTTTTTTCGATAATGCTAAGATAGCCCAGATTATAGGTGTGTTCGCTTTGGTTATTATCCTATTTGAAGGAGGGCTACATGCAAAATGGGCAACGATTCGCTCGGTAGCGATTCCTTCATTATCCCTAGCTACAGTAGGAGTACTAATAACCTCTACAATTATTGGATATTCTGCTTTTCTCTTATTTGACTTAACTCTCCTAGAAGGAATGCTTTTAGGGGCGATTGTTGGATCTACAGACGCGGCAGCAGTTTTCGCTGCTCTTAAAGAAAGGAATATAAAAGCTAAGATGGGGGCTACTCTTGAGGCTGAATCCGGTACAAATGATCCAATGGCTGTCTTTTTAACTATATCACTCATAGAGTTAATTTCACGGCAGGATAGCTCTATTTGGATGCTAGTCCCTACATTCTTTTTACAAATGGGACTGGGACTTATTTTGGGAGTTCTTTTTGGCAGGTTAGCTTCTTTTTCTATTAACAGAATAAGATTAGAATCAAGTGCACTTTACCCTATATTATCAGTAGCTTTTGCCCTGCTTATTTATGGGATAACTGCACTTATTGGAGGGAGTGGCTTATTGGCAGTATATATAGCCGCATTAGTGATAGGAAATCGGGAATTAACCTATCGATATTCCATTTTTCAGTTTAATGAAGGATTTGCTTGGATGGCGCAAATTATCATGTTTATTATCTTGGGGCTGTTAGTGTTTCCAGCGCAACTTTTTTCCTTACAAGTTATTCTAGGTGGATTAATTTTATCTGTATTGTTAATGCTTGTGGCCCGCCCTATTGCAGTTTTTCTTTCTTTAATAAAACTCAATTATTCTGTTAAAGAAAAGGTCTTAATATCTTGGGCAGGCTTACGTGGAGCCGTTCCGATTGTTCTTGCCACATTTCCAATCGTCGAGGGCCTTGAGAATAGCCAAACCCTCTTTAACATCGTATTCTTTATCGTATTAACATCAGCATTAATTCAAGGTTCCACCATCTCCTGGGCAGCTAAGAAATTAAAACTGGTAGGACCTAAAATAGATGTTCCACACCATTCTATTGAACTGATATCCATGGGAAAAGTGGCTGCAGAGATGGTTCAATTTCAGACAAACAAAGAATCTGCGGTTGTTGGAAAGAAACTGAAAGAACTTTCTTTACCCAATCGTTCAAATGTAAATGCAATAATTAGAGACAACCATGTGATAACCCCCTATGGAGAAACCACAATACACCCGGGAGACTTCTTATATATTCTTGTTGAATCAAAGTATAAAAACCAATTAACAAAAGAATTAGAACAAAAGGTTAGCTCAAAGGAAATAGATAAGCATCTAAAGGATTAAAATACAAAAACCAGCCCTTAATATTTATTAAGGGCTGAATGATTTCGTACTATATCAGATTTGAATTTGTCTAATGAATAGGTATGTTGTATTTCAGGTTCTGAAAGCGTGACAATAAAGAGACGGTCAATTAACAGAAAAATCACTATAGTACAATTTTAATCATGCTTTACAGGACATATATGAATCCAGCTAAAAGGATTCTGTTTTTTTCCACCAAAATTCACCATGCTAAATTTGATCATCAGTGGGTGTGACTTAATAAATGGGTTTATCATTTTATCTTTATTCCAAACCCACTATCTGTTTTAATTCCCTAGCATTGAACATATCCCAGGAAAATCGAGGTATATATTCTCCCCATTCAACACCTGTAACAATACCTGAAATAAAAATACCTCCAAAGAAAATGATTAACACTAAGAAACTCATACCATAATACAATAACGTATCTTTATCATTTGAATATTTCATGTTTTCTCTCCTTTTTATCCTACTTTGTGCTTAGGTAGAGAGAAAATCATGTATAGCTTGATTGAAAGAACTTCACCTTCATAAACTGTGATAGTGATCTCACTGAAGTTACATAAGTGGGATAGGTATAACAAGGGAGAGAGCGCCGCAAACTGTAAGCTCTATCTTTCGAGAGCTTTAATGGACGGAAATCCTCTTTCTCACTTTTCGGCAGAACAGTAGCATATGAAAAATGCACAGCTTTCTGAGTTGAAACTACTGGTTTAGCCGTCAATTCAGTGGCGGAGGGCTTGTGTGGCGTTATAGCTATCTCATGCAATGGATTTATAACCACTGTTACCAACAATAAGAATAGTGAAATAACAATTTTATAAAAGTTAACCTCTCTCCCCTCCCTTCGGCCAGCAGTGAAATATACCTCATTTTTATTTTACCAGCAAAAGTAAATAGTAAAAAGCATGCTTATCTATCCATTTGCTCTTTTTGTGAATTTTCATAATCCATTATAAATAATATATTCAGAAATATATTTAAAAATTGTATCGAAGAACTTTTTTGTGGTATATTCGCCAATAAGTCTAAGCAGACAAAAAACAGGAAAAGCACATTTCCCGCATTTCCTGCACTAATCAATTACCTTTTAAATTCTAAAAATCACTTATATAAACCATAAGTATTATTTACATCTTGAATGAAGATAATCCCGTTTCCTGGCTCATCAATCTTAAGCTTACTCCTTATTGACGCTACTATTTCTTCAGTACTTTCTTTTTCACTCAGAATCAAAACAATTTCTTTTTCAGGTTCAATATCCATTGCAAATACCTTGCTAGTCTCATGGATTCCAGATCCTCTTGCATTAATAATGGTGCCTCCTTTTGACCCCGCCTTGGTTGCTGCACCTATTACTTCTTCGGCATTCCCTTTTTCAACGATTACCGTAATTGCTTGATACATACTATGATCTACACCTCTTTCTTCTTTTCCTTGGTGTCCTTTATAATTTCTCGCCCCTACTACCTTACCTACAGAAATGGTAAATACAATACCTTTATGCTTTTTTATAAAATTGAATTTCTTTGCAAGTTGTTCAATTACATGATTGGCTTTTTCTCTATAAGAAAGCATCATTACAATCTCTTTGCGTACATCGTTGATTCCTAATAAATTCAGGAGGCGGCTTTTTAATGTCCCTCGTCCAAGCAACACTGTTCCGCCTGAAATACCATGTTTTTTAGCTGTTTGTACTACTTTGCTTCCAAGTCCCAGATCAACGATTACATAAACTAATTCTAATTCGGCGATATCTGAATTACTGGACATCCCTTACTTCGCCTCCTTTTCTCGCATTTAATTTAAATACAAAACCAACTACCTGTAATGTGATTAGCGGGGTTAATGCTACCAGTGCAATCATACCAAATCCATCTATTAACACGTTGGCACCCTCTATCGCTTCAGCTGCACCTTGAACAAACGCCAATATAAACGTTGCGGTCATCGGTCCTGAGGCAACCCCTCCTGAATCAAAGGCAATTCCGACAAAAAGTTTTGGTACCACATAGGTCAAAGCTATGGCGATGATATAACCTGGTAAAAGATAATGCCATAATTGGAGTTCGGGAATAAGTATTCTTAAGATTGATAATGACACGGCAAAACCAACCCCGATACAGAGAGAAAACATGACGATCTTTCTCCTTACATAACCACTGGTAACATCCTCTATCTGATGTGTTAATACATAAACTGCCGGTTCTGCAAGAATCGTAACGACCCCAAGAACAAAAGCTATAATAACAATATATGATTTATTATCCAAAGATGCGATTGAATGTCCTATAGCGGTTCCAACTTCCATAAATCCAGCATTTACCCCTACTAAAAATAAAACAAGCCCAACAAATGTGAATAAAATCCCTGTTAGTATTTTTCTAACCGCTTTTATAGACATTTTAAATGAAAATTTTTGGAATACAAGAAAAATTATTAAAATGGGGAGAAGTGCCAATGTGATTTCTTGTGCAATTATAGGAAGCTCATGTAAAAAAGCACCTAAAATCGATACGGAATCAGCCGAATGTTGATCAAGATTCCCCGATAACTTGTCCGTCTGAGCAATGATATTCATAATCATAACAGCTATAATTGCGCCTGTTGATGCAATAGCAACAAGTCCAAAACTATCTTTCTCCGAAGCTTTACTATCCCTCTTTAGAGAAGAAATCCCTAGTGCAAGTGCCAAAATGAACGGAACCGTTAACGCTCCTGTTGTTGCTCCAGAAGCATCAAAGGATATAGCTAAAAACTCGGGTGAAGTAAATAAAGATAGGACTAAAATAATCAGATACAAAACAGATAGTACTTTATATAATGGGATATTGAACACAATTCTAACAAGTCCTGTCGCAATAAGTACTCCAATTCCTATTGAAACAACAATCACGATACTAGCTTTTGGGATCAGACCTGACGTGACTAGATCAACCTGTCGGGCCAATATATGTAAATCAGGTTCCGCGATTGAAATAAAAAAGCCAAGTAACAGCCCAGCGATCACAACCACCCAAATTTTATTGGTTTTGGCTATTGTTTTCCCCATCGCTTTTCCGATAGGTGTAATTCCGATATCAACCCCAAATAAAAATATAGATAATCCAATAATGATGAATATTGCGCCGATTATAAAACTGACAATTAATGAAGACTCCAACGGAGCTAATGTAAAGTTCAAAATCAAGACCATTACTGTAATGGGAAGGACTGCATATAATACTTCTTTTAACTTTGAGACTATTACGGTCAAAAAGCTCATTCCTTTCTATGTAGTTTTAAGAAGCTCTGACACTACCATGTTCTAATTATTGATACTGGGCTAATGAGAGAATGTGAATTCAAGATGGAGGTTTAAAGAGGGTAATCAATAAAAAGGATACTACAGAATAATTGGAAAACTAAGATAAATTGATACCTAGTATAGTCAACGCATCTTCCTTTTTTAACCATACCGATATTTTATAATGATTGTAAGAGCTACTTTTAATTTTATCATTAACAAAGCTTTTGTAGGTAATTTTCTATTTTTATAACCTACGTATCAGCTAGTAATAGCTACAACCACGATTGGATATACATCAAAATGACTCTTACTAGAGCAATAGACTAATAGAGCAAAATTGTAAAATCTAATTAATCGAAAACTGTCAAATTTTATTCTAGCGTTTACAACTGGATTGAATCATCACTCTTTAGATGAACGCGGACATTTAACACAAGAAAAGCCTCTCAAAAGTTCTGTGAACTAATGAGAGGCTAACAAAAATATAATTTTTTATATATTGAATGACAAAAAGTATGTCAATCAGGTATGACATTGGGGCATAAACCCCTTCACAACAGGGTTTTGGGCGTTATTACATCATGCCGCCCATTCCGCCCATGCCACCCATGTCTGGCATGCCGCCGCCTGCGCCGTTGTCTTCTTCTGGAAGATCAGCAACGACTGCTTCTGTAGTTAAGAACATAGCTGCTACGGAAGCTGCGTTTTGTAGTGCGGAACGTGTAACTTTGGTTGGGTCTACGATACCAGCGTCAACCATGTTGACCCATTCGCCGGATGCAGCGTTGAAACCAACACCGACTTTTTCACCTTTCAGGCGCTCAACGATGATGGATCCTTCAAGGCCAGCGTTGTGTGCGATTTGACGTACTGGCTCTTCAAGCGCACGTACAACGATTTGTGCACCTGTTGCTTCGTCGCCAGTAAGGTCAAGGCCTGCTACTTTTTCGTAGATGTTAGCGAATGCAGTACCACCACCGGCTACGATACCTTCTTCAACCGCAGCACGAGTAGAGTTCAAGGCGTCTTCGATACGAAGCTTACGCTCTTTCAATTCTGTCTCAGTAGCAGCACCGACTTTGATGACAGCTACGCCGCCAGAAAGTTTAG
Source organism: Thalassobacillus sp. B23F22_16 (assembly GCF_043496955.1). NCBI lineage: Bacteria > Bacillati > Bacillota > Bacilli > Caryophanales > Bacillaceae > Thalassobacillus > Thalassobacillus sp. B23F22_16. The sequence continues at coordinate 7,416 of NZ_JBIEKD010000035.1, forward strand.
CAAGACGCTCTTGTAGTTTTTCTTTATCGAATTCAGAAGTAGTTTCTTCTGCCTGCGCACGGATTTGAGTGACGCGGGAAGCGATTTGCTCAGCGTTTCCTGCACCTTCAACAATTGTTGTGTTTTCTTTTGTAACAACCACTTTAGAAGCACGACCCAATTGCTCGATGCCAGTGTTCTTAAGCTCAAGACCAAGGTCTTCTGTTACTACTTCAGCACCAGTTAGTGTAGCGATGTCTTCAAGCATTGCTTTACGACGGTCACCGAATCCTGGAGCTTTAACAGCTACGGCGTTGAATGTACCGCGAAGCTTGTTCACAACTAGTGTTGCAAGAGCTTCACCTTCAACGTCTTCTGCGATCAATAGAAGCGGTTTGCCTTGTTGTACGACTTGCTCAAGTACAGGCAATACTTCCTGGATGTTACCGATTTTCTTATCTGTGATCAGGATGTATGGATCTTCAAGAACAGCTTCCATTTTATCCTGATCGGTTACCATGTATGGAGAAGCGTATCCACGGTCGAACTGCATACCTTCTACTACTTCAAGCTCTGTGTTGAAGCCTTTGGATTCTTCGATCGTGATGACACCATCGTTTCCAACACGCTCCATTGCCTCTGCGATCAATTGACCTACTTCATCGTCACCAGCAGAGATGGAAGCAACTTGTGCGATAGATTCCTTACCTTCGATTGGCTTGGAAATGTTCGCTAGTTCTTCTGTAGCAAGTGCTACCGCTTTTTCGATACCGCGGCGTACGCCTACTGGGTTCGCACCGGAAGCAACGTTTTTCAATCCTTCACGGATCATCGCCTGAGCCAGTACAGTTGCAGTTGTTGTACCGTCACCAGCTACATCGTTTGTTTTAGAAGCAACTTCCGATACAAGCTTGGCACCCATATTTTCGAAGTGGTCTTCCAGTTCGATTTCTTTCGCGATGGTTACACCGTCGTTTGTAATTAGTGGAGAACCGAATTTCTTCTCAAGAACGACGTTACGTCCTTTTGGTCCCAATGTCACTTTTACAGCATTAGCAAGTGAATCTACACCACGAAGCATTGCGCGTCGTGCGTCTTCATTAAATTTAATCTCTTTAGCCATGAATAAATGCCCTCCTTATCAAACTTGAATCTGTACGTATTTTATTTGAAACTTGAGGAATTACTGAATGACAGCCAATACGTCGCTTTCGCGAATCACTAAGTATTCTTTGCCTTCATATTTAACTTCTGTTCCTGCGAATTTAGAGTAGATGACATGGTCGCCTTGAGCAACTTCAAGCGCTACTTTTTCGCCATTATCGGTAACTCGTCCAGATCCTACCGCTACTACTTTACCTTCTTGCGGCTTTTCTTTCGCGGAGTCTGGAAGTACGATTCCGCTCGCAGTTTTTTCTTCCTGTTTTACAAATTCAATCACAATACGATCACCAAGTGGTTTTAACAATTCGGACACCCTCCTCAATGTGATTCTATTCATTTACTTATCGATTTATTAGCACTCGACATTCTTGAGTGCTAACACAATTATTATAATAATCAATCACATTTTATTTTGCAAGTAAGAAGTGTAAATTTTTTTCGAAAAAGATTGGTGAAAAATGTCGGGTAAATCCTTATTGTTACGCGGGCTTTTCAAACTGTGTTAAAATACGGAGAGTGACCGAAATTGTACGTAAAGGAGTCGTTCGATTTTGCCAAATAGATATTGGTATATTATCGCTATATATATTGCAGCACAGTTATCATCTATTGTCGGAGTACCGCTCCTGATGGCGGTCGGGCTCGAGAAGGGCATAGCGATTACAAGCTGGGCGGTGTTCAGCTTTTTTATCGCCACTTTAATCATTCTATTCTTATTGAAGCCGGATATGAAACAAGCTTCCATGCAGCGGGATCGTTCCAGTGCAGGAAACATCGCGTTATGGTCATTCCTTGGGGTATTCCTTGCTTATTTCGCTCAAATGATTGCGATTCTAATTGAAACATTTGTCTTTGGCATCAAGCCAGGATCTGAAAATACACAGGACCTGATGGAGTTCGCCCGCATGTCACCGGTGTTCATCATCGTCATGGTCTTATTCGCACCGATTTTAGAGGAAATCATTTTCCGTAAAATCATTTTCGGTACGATTTATAAACGGTCGAACTTTATTGTGGCAGTGCTCGTATCGGCAGTGGCATTCGCCGCTTCCCACTTCGATTTCACGCATATGGTAGTATACACGGCAATGGGAATCGTCTTCGCATACCTGTATGTAAAAACGAAAAGCATCATTACCCCGATCATTGCCCATATGGCAATGAATACCGTTGTGGTCATTGGGCAATACAGCCTGTCGGAAGAGGATTTCAAACGGATGCAGGACCAATTTGACCAGCTACAAACCATTTTTGGAGGCTTCTTACTATGAGAACATCACCGCTATTCATGGCCTTCCTTTATTTTATAATGGGATTGGTTTTCACCTATATAGCGGCACAAAGTGTCGATGATACGATCTGGAATTTCATTACGATCTTTCTGGCTATTCTGGCCACTTTTGATTTTGCCGTTTCAATCCGTTTATTCAATCTGCACATCAGGCTGAAAAATTCAAATAAGAAATAACAACACGAGGCCTGTTTTTTAACAGGCTTCTTTTTGTTTAAAGGGGGATACATAACGATGAAGACTTTATTACAAGGAAAACAGGTGAGACTGACACAGGTGACCAAGGAAGACCTCGAGGCGATAGCAGACTGGTATCACAACTCTAATTTCTCCCGCCTGTTTGACGCATTGCCAGCAGCCCCGAGAACAATGGACCAGTTGGAGTCATGGCTCCAAGAGTCCAATGAGTCTAACAACCAATACACCTTTTCGATTCGGAATGAAAGCAATGAATTTGTCGGATATGTGGAATTAGAAAGCATCTTATGGATTCATCGAAACGGCTGGGTCAGCATTGCCATCGGCGATGAAGAATATCAGGGAAAAGGTTACGGCATGGAGGCGATGCAATTACTGATCGATTTCGCCTTTTATGAATGCAACCTCCACCGTCTTCAGTTGACGGTATTTTCCTATAACCAGCCTGCCATCTCCATGTACGAAAAACTCGGCTTCAAAAAAGAAGGCACCCACCGGGAATTCCTCCTTCGCGACGGACAAGCATTCGATATGCACCTGTATGGACTGCTAGACTATGAATGGATAAAGTAAAAAACGCCTCTGCTCAGCTCTTTAAGCTGAGTCGAGGCGTTAATTGTTTTCCTGGCTTTCCTTTTTATCACTTTCCACACCCTTTAAGATGAAAGAAAATGGAATCGCAATGATCAATATGACTGCGGATACGAGAAAAGCCTCATTAAGTGTCTGCAAGGTTGCTGCCTGCATATCCAAATCGGGCGAGGTCGCAATCGCTGCACGTCTTACTTCATAATAAATGGAGAAGAAAACGATCCCTAACGAAGATGATATCTGCCGTAAGATATTGTTCATCGCAGAACCCTGTGCTACGAGATGTTCCGGGATTGCGTTCATACCGGATGTCGTGGCGGGCATGTTCCCCATCCCCATTCCAAGACCTCGGATCGTATTCAATACTAATATCCACCAATATGGCGTATCAAGGCTCAGAAAACTTAACCCCAGGGTTGCTACTGCCATGATGGCAAGGCCGGGAGGAACGACGAACTTCGGCCCTTTTTTATCAAGCAGCCTTCCACCAATCGACATGAATAATCCACTGGCCGCTGCAGCCGGCAGAAACAGAAGGCCTGTTTTGATCTCCCCTAACCCATAGACATTCTGAATCAATAATGGCAATAAGAAAATACCGGAGAAAAGACCGATCGAGGCCGCTGATGTAACAAGAATCGATACCGAATACGTTGGCACCTTGAATACAGATAGGTTCAATAACGGCTGTTCCTGGCGGTTTTCATAAAAAACGAAAGCCACTAACGCCAGGATACCTCCGATGATTAGTACCATACTCACAGGAGACAGCAGTAATTCCAGCGTCCTCCCTCTTCCAAGTGCATAAAGGATGGCACCAATCCCCGTAGTGACGATCACAAAGCCGCCTGCATCGAATTTCAGATCCGGCTTTGTCTCGGTCGGTTTCAAATACTTGCTCGATAACAATATGCCAAGCAAGCCGAACGGTATGTTGAATAAAAACAGCCACTGCCAGGCGAAGAACTCGATGATAACCCCGCCGATCGTCGGACCGATGGCTGGAGCGACCATGACAGAGATTCCGTAGATACCGACAGCCAGCCCCCGTTCATCCCTAGGAAAAGCATTGAAAATCAGTGCCATCGCTATCGGCATCATTAGACCGCCTGCCATCCCCTGAATTGCCTGGGCGACGATAATCATGCCTAACGACGGAGCGAGCGAACCGGCAATCGACCCGATAATGAAGACACTGAGGCCAATCAAATATACTTTCTTCTTGCCGAACCGGTCTCCAAAATACCCCGTAAGAGGCATTGTCATCCCCATGGAAACCATAAAAATTGTCAGCATCCAGCCGACATCTACCGCATTAGCATCAAAAATTTCCATGAATCGGGGAAGCGTCGGATTCAGCATGCTGTTATTCAATATGACCGTGAAAGTTCCAAATAAAACGGAAACGACAACCAGCCATTTTGATGGCAACTTGCCCATACAGCTCCCCTCCAGTTAATTTATTTCGAAACACGAACTATCATCTACTATACCATAGTAACCCAGCCACTTCTCTCATCTTGCCTTCCATGATATACACCTTCCGTGTAATATCTAAACTTGAAACCAAAGGAAAACGGTAAAACTCCTGTGTAACCAAAAAAGGACGACCGTGGTGGTCATCCTTTTATTCTTCTTGTTCCTCGCCCGCTTCAAGCGGATAGTGTTTCAGGAAATACACCAGCGCTTGAAGTTCGATCGACAAATCGATATGGTGGACCCGGATATGTTCCGGCACCGTGATTCTTGCTGGTGTGAAATTCAAAATCCCGGAAACACCAGAGTGGACAAGCCGGTCCGTAATACCCTGGGCTGCTGCAGACGGAACGGTAAGTATCGCTGCAGTGATATCGCCTTTTACCATATCTTCGAGTTCATCGATATGCTTCACAGGCACTCCGCCGATTTCTGTTCCTACTTTATCCGCATTAGAGTCGAATGCGTACTCAATTTTAGTATTATTGTTCTTCATGAAATTATAATGTAAAAACGCGGTACCTAGATTACCGACACCAATCAAGGCAACTTTTGTGATTTCATCCTGATCAAGCGTTTTTCGGAAAAAGGAAAGCAAGTATTCAACGTTATAGCCATAACCTTTTTTACCAAGGGCTCCAAAATAAGAAAAGTCGCGGCGGATGGTAGCAGAATCAACTTTGACCGCATCACTGAGCTCTTTGGAGGATACACGCTGTTTCCCCTGGCTGTGCAGATTATTGATGAATCGAAAATATAATGGCAGCCGCTTCGCTGTCGCTTGTGGTATTTTATGTTGCTCGATATCCATATCTTTCACTCCTTGCTTTCTCTATAGAAGTCCCCGCTTTTCCCGCCTGTTTTCTCCATCAAATAGGTAGGTCCTATGACCATTCCTTTATCAACGGCTTTGCACATATCATAAACGGTAAGCGCAGTCGCTGAAGCTGCCGTGAGCGCTTCCATTTCTACACCGGTGCTTCCCTTCGTTTTGACTGAAGCATCAATCATCAAATGGTAGGTATCTTCCCCTTCTTGCTTCCATTCGAAATTGACGTCGACACCCTTCAGCTGTAATGGGTGGCACATCGGTATCCAGTCGGGTGTCTTTTTAGCTGCCATGATTCCGGCAACCTGAGCAACCGACAGCACGTCACCTTTGGAGATTTCTTTATTGGTGATCTTCTTATATATTTCATGGTTTACCTGGACACTGGATACAGCAGTCGCTGTTCGCGTGGTGACATCCTTTTCCGAGATATCGACCATTCGTGCCCTTCCCTGCTCATTGAAATGAGTGAACTCTGTCAAAGTAAAGCCTCCCTTGAAGCAGAAATTCTATTATGTGTATTTACATTACTTGTATTTTACCAAAAATGCAAAAGATAGTCGTTAAGTTTTTCACAATCTGCCATCATGCTTCTTGCCTGCCAGCTTTGATGTAAGATACACTTGACTCATTGAGGTGAACAAACATGATTCTGATGCAGATGAACCAGATTGAAAAACGATTCGGTGCTGAACTCATTCTATCGAATATTAAAATAGAAGTACAAACGAATGACCGGATTGCCATTGTCGGTCGTAACGGCGCAGGTAAGTCCACCCTGCTAAAAATCATGGCGGGAGAGATGGCTCATGATGGCGGGGAAAAGTTTCAGCCAAAGGACGTTTCCATTGGCTACCTGGCCCAGAATACCGGACTTGAATCCGACCGTACGATTTGGGATGAGATGGAGAAAGTCTTCAGCCATCTGAAGAAACTAGAAAGCGAGCTTCGTTCCATGGAAAGCCGGATGGCGGACCCCGACCTGATGGCAAACGAAAAAGAATACCAGCAACTATTGAAGGAATACGACAGTAAGCAGGAAACATTCAAAATGGAAGGCGGCTATCATTATGAAGCCGATATAAAAGCCGTACTGAACGGTCTTAACTTCCATGATTTCGATCTGGCTACCCCGATCAATACGTTGAGTGGCGGTCAAAAAACGCGGCTCTCGCTTGGGAAACTGTTGCTTTCCAAACCGGATGTCCTGATTCTGGACGAGCCGACCAACCATCTGGACATTGATACGCTCAGTTGGCTGGAAAATTACCTTCAGGGCTATCAGGGTGCAGTCGTCATCGTATCCCACGATCGGTACTTCCTCGATAAAATCGTGAAGACCGTGTATGAAATCGCCTTTCAATCTTCCAAGAAATATCACGGAAACTATAGTGATTATTTGAAAAAGAAAGAAGCCGATTTCGAGCTGGAAATGAAGCAGTACGAAAAGCAGCAGGCAGAAATTAAACGGATGGAGGAATTCATCCAGAAAAACATCGTCCGGGCTACAACCAGCAAGCGGGCACAAAGCAGAAGAAAGCAGCTCGAAAAAATGGATCGTGTCGATAAACCGAAAGATGACAATCAATCGGCGAAGTTCTCTTTCCAAGTTTCCAGACAAAGCGGTAATGACGTCCTCCGCCTTCGTGATCTTGCTTTCCGTTATCCGGATAGTGAAACGAACGTGTTCGAAAACGTCCACCTGGATGTTAACCGCGGTGACAGTATCGCGCTTGTCGGTCCGAACGGAGTCGGCAAAACCACCCTGCTCAAGACCATCATCGGCGACTTGAAAGCCAGCCAGGGAACGATTCAAATCGGAACCAATGTCCAGGTCGGTTATTATGACCAGGAACAGACAAAGCTCCATTCTACAAAAACTGTGCTCAATGAGTTATGGGATGATTATCCGATGAAAAACGAAAAAGACATCCGTACCATTCTCGGAAACTTCCTGTTTAGCGGCGAAGATGTGCTGAAGCCTGTTTCGTCTTTAAGCGGCGGCGAAAAAGCCCGTCTGTCCCTGGCTAAGTTGATGATGCAGGAAGCGAACCTGTTGATTCTCGATGAGCCGACCAACCACCTGGATCTCGACAGCAAAGAAGTATTAGAAGCGGCACTGGTAGACTTCCCAGGCACGATTATTTTCGTTTCCCACGACCGTTATTTCATTAATAAAATCGCGACACAGATTTTTGAAATGAAACCTGGGGAGTCTCGTATGTTCCTCGGTGATTACGACTATTATATAGGGAAAAAACAGGAAGAATATGAACTGGAGCAGCTGGAAAGCCAGGATCGCCAGCAGGAAACCAGCACCACACCAGACACGAAGACGAGCTTCCATCAGGATAAAGCCCAGAAACGGGAAGCCCGTAAACGCCAGCGGCGCATCGATGAAATCGAAACAGAAATTGCAGAAATCGAAGCAGCCATCGAAACCAACGATGAACTCTTATGTGATCCGGATATTTACCAGGATCATGAAAAATCACTGGAATTAACTTCAGAGAACGAACAACTGAGCAACAAGCTGGAGCATTTAATGGAAGAATGGGAAGAACTTCATACCGAAGAATAATAGAGCTTTGCTGATCACAGAATCAGCAAAGCTTTTTTACTTAGGGGAAACCGATGGAAACTTATCATTTCTACCCGTTGTATAAACGTAAAATACTAAAAATCTTTCATAATTTAGTACCCATTTCCTTATACCTCCTATGGTAAGCTAGAGGTATGTACTAGAACAGGAGTGTTGGAAATGTTGAAGGTGCTTATTGTCGATGATGAACCTATGATTCTCGAAGTCTTAGAAGCTTATATAAAAAAAGAAAATTATGATGTCTATTTGGCCGAAAACGGCGAAGAAGCATTGCAAATGTTTCATAGTGTCCACCCTCACTTCGTCATCCTCGATCTGATGCTGCCGGACCTTAGTGGCGAAAGTGTTTGCCAGCAGATTCGAAAAACATCGGATGTGCCAATCATGATGCTGACGGCAAAAGGACAGGAGAATGATCGCATCAATGGGATTGAAATCGGAGCGGATGATTATATCGTCAAACCATTCAGCCCCCGCGAAGTGATCGTGCGGATGAAATCGATTTTAAAAAGAACAGGCTATCTCTATATGGAAGATTCTTTATCATTCAATAACGGGGAGCTGACGATCTTCCCGGCTAAAAAGCTTGTTTATGTTAATGATGAGTCCGTTTCACTGACCCCGATTGAATTTCAATTGATTACCCAAATGGCCAACCGGCCAGGCTATGCATTTACCCGGGCGGAGCTATTGAAAACCATCCAGGACGCTGGCTATTTTGAGGGTTATGAAAGAAATATAGACGTCCATATCAAAAACATCCGGAAGAAAATTGAAGAGGATACGAAACATCCCAAGTACATCCTGACCGTTTTTGGTACAGGATATCGATTTGGAGGGGAAAGCTGATGTTCCGAACACTGCGTGCCAGAACCTTGATTGCCTTCATTGCTATTTCTTTGATTGGTGTTGTTTTTATCAGCGGAGCTTTTAAATATGCTTTTGAAGACTGTTTCAGTGATTACCTGGATGATAAACGAGAAGCAGAAGTGGACCGGGTCGTCACATTCCTTCAAAAGGAACACCAACGTGATGGTAAGATAACAGGAGACAGTATTGATGCGATGCTTCCCTATCAGGCGATGACAGAAAGCTTATTTTATCGAATCTATGACAGCAGCGGGAGTCTGGTGCTTGATTCTACAGACCTCGTAAAGGAAATAGCCAAAATGAAAGAGGATCAGCATGGGGAAGCACCGAATTATAAAGATATGGATTACACTCAGGAGACGCGGGAACTGACTTATGACGGCGAAAACATCGGCACGATGGAAGTCAATTATCATCGTGGCTATGAGAAAGGTGAATTTCAGTTCCAGGCTAAAATCGATAAATACATTGCTGTCTCCGCCCTTGGAATTTTCGGGTTATCGATCGGGCTCAGCTTTTTATTCAGTAACCAGCTGACTTCAGGTTTGCGCCGGGTAAAGGATGCAGTCCAGGCGTTAAGCAACAATGATACGACCGTACGTGTTACGAACAGTAAACTGACAGACGAAATCCAGCAGGTAGCGGATGCCTATAACCAGCTCGCGGAACGTCTGAATAGCCAGCAGATGCTGCGAAAACAATTCACAGCGGATATCGCTCACGAACTCCGCACGCCCATTACAATTTTAAAAACACAAATCGAAGCCTTTCAGGATGGCATCTGGCAACCGACCCAGGAACGCCTGGCAAACAGCCATAAAGAGCTGATGCGACTGGTACGAATGGTCAATGACCTCGAGGAACTGATGGAAGCAGAAAACCCTGATATCCATTTGAATGTGGAAGAAGTGAATACGAACCAAACACTCACCCATATCAAAGAGCACTTCTATGTCGCGGCCAAACAAAAAGATCTTCAGCTCGATTTGACCCTCCCGGAGGAACCGATTTATTTTGAAGGCGATAAAGACAGGGTCTGGCAAATCATGTTGAACCTTGTATCAAACGCTATCCGTTATACTCCGGAAAAAGGAACAATCCGGATTCAGGCAAATGAAACGGCAGAAAATGTCTTTATTACGGTAACCGACGATGGAATCGGCATCGCTGCGGAAGACTTACCGCATATATTCGACCGCTTCTACCGTGCAGAAAAATCACGGGCCCGCAAAACAGGAGGAGCTGGAATCGGCCTGGCAATCGTGAAAGCACTCGTTCAGGCCCATCATGGTCAAATAAATGCCCAAAGCACAGAAGGAAAAGGTACAAAAATGATCGTACAGCTTCCTAAAAAAACTTCCACTAAGTAGGAGGATGATTGGATGTGGCAGCTCAATGAAGTGACCTCCCTGCTTACTATTGAGGTTCCTATCATACAAGCAGGCATGGCAGGGGGCGTCACTACGCCGGAACTGGTCGCCGCAGTATCTAATGCCGGAGGGTTAGGAACAATCGGAGCCGGTTATATGACTCCAAAGGAATTACAGACAGCTATCCGGGAGACAAAAAAGCGGACAGATAAGCCGTTCGGTGTCAACGTGTTCGTACCGGAAGAAAGCACAGGATCTGAAGCAGATATCTCGTTCGCCAATGACTTGTTGCAGCCTTTTCATGAGGAATTACAAATAGAACCGACCGAGGAGGTATCGCATTCCTCCTCTACTTTCCAAAAGCAACTGGACGTCATTGTAGAAGAAAAAGTTCCCGTTTGCAGTTTTACTTTTGGCGTGCCATCACAAACAGTGGTCAGCCGTTTAAAAAACCATCAGATTCGCCTGATCGGTACAGCGACTACAGTCAAAGAAGCAATCATCAATGAAGATGCCGGAATTGATCTTGTCGTTGCACAGGGCAGTGAAGCCGGCGGTCATCGTGGAACATTCGCTGCTTCCTTTGAGCAGGGAGCGGTCGGTATCATGTCCCTTGTTCAAAGAATGGCAGCCCGCGTATCTATTCCAGTCATCGCTGCCGGTGGTATTATGGACGCGCGTGGCTTTGTCGCTGCGACTAAGCTTGGCGCTCAGGGAGTGCAAATGGGTACCGCTTTCCTGACATCACCAGAAAGTGGCGCAAAACCGCTTCATAAACAAGCAATTCTCGAAAGCGACGGCGATGATACGGTGCTCACCCGCTCGTTCAGTGGAAAACCAGCACGAGGAATTGAAAATGCCTTCATCCGCCATTTGCGCCAGCATGAGCATCAATTGCCGCCTTATCCCATCATGAACACGTTAACCAAAACATTGCGAAAGGCAGCAGCTGAACAAAACAAACCCGACTACATGTCCCTCTGGGCAGGTCAGAACGCCTCCCTCAGCCGTGAAGTCCCTGCGGGTCAAATAATCGAACGCATGGTCAACGAAATAAAAGGACTATGTGAATAAGGGGAAACTGTCATGAAATTTTCATGGCAGTTTTTTTGTGTCCATTTTTGACTACTTCGTGGCTAACTTATAAAGAAGATATGAAGACGTCATTTTTCGTGACATTTGTCACAGTTGAGTCTCCCACCCTCTCTCTACAATAAAGTTAACGACAAGGATGAGAGGTGAAATCAATGCTTAGTAACATGCTTGGAAGTAAAAACATGACAGAAAAAGACTGGAACAACTTGCTTGATACAGCGTTGCCAGATGTAGAGAAAGAGATGGAGGCATCTCCCTTCGATACAAAGCTGAGTTTCAATATGGCGGATGATGCCAGAAAGGTAATCAACGGCAAGTTGAATATCAAAGACTTCCATAAAAAATACCATTCCAAATTGATGCGGGAGTTCGGGGAGGAAGTAGGACAGGACTTTGCTTCTGGTGCCGATGATGACAGTACGGCGACAGACGGCGTCAAATGGGGCATGGTCATCGATTTACGGAAATGTGTTGGATGTGATACATGTACGGTTTCCTGTAAGGCGGAAAATCGTACTCCACCCGGGATCTCCTACAATGTGGTCCTGGAACAGGAAATCGGTGATTTTCCGAATGTCGCCAAAGTGAATTTACCGCGCCCATGTATGCAGTGCGAAAAGCCTTCCTGCGTGCAAGTCTGCCCGACCAGGGCGACATTCAAACTGGATAATGGCATCGTAACCATTGATAATGACCGCTGTATCGGCTGTCGTTATTGTATCGTTGCCTGTCCTTACGGTGCGAGATCGTTTGATTTCGGTGAAAGCTACGAAGATGAAATGCTTGGCTATAACGATGTTACCAGTCCTGAATATGGGATTGAACGCGGGGAAAGAAAGCCAGGCAAAACACCGATCGGCACCGTAAGGAAGTGCAACTTCTGTCTGCACCGTCTGGAACGTGGCGAAGAGCCGGCTTGTGTAGAAACTTGTGTCGGCGATGCCAGATTCTTCGGAGATTTGAACGACCCGAACAGCACCGTATCCAAGCTATCTAAAAGTCCACGCGCCTTCCGCTTGAAGAGTGATCTAGGCAACGGACCGAATGTCATCTATCTAAAATAGGAGGTGGAACCTATGGCAACTACTGCAGTAGCTGCGCCGAAGGTTAAAGTCAAAGAAAAACAAAGCAAACGTTTTAAGCTATGGATAGGATTTTTATTATTATTGTTCTTCGCTGGCGGTTATTTCATCGTTGAGCGTCTCGTCCAGGGGCTTCCGGTCACCAATTTATCATCGATCACCCCCTGGGGAGCCTGGATTGCCTTTTATATCTTTTTTGTCGGCTTGAGTGCAGGGTCCTTCCTATTGTCTACCTTGATCTATGTATTCGGCATGATGGAATATGAGCGGATCGGAAGGATGGCCCTATTTACTGCCATTGTCTGTATGATTGTCGCTTTGACCTTTGTATTGATGGACCTCGGCAGGCCGGAACGGATGTTGAACGCCATCATTTATTGGAATGTTACCAGTCCGCTGGCATGGGAGGTCCACTTTTATCTCGTCTACATCGCCCTGCTCACGACAGAATTATATATTGCCATGCGGGAAGATCTCGTTCGGTTAGCTGGAACACCTTCTTTAAAAGGAAAAATCGCCAAGTGGCTCACATTCAAAAACAGCACCATTAATGAAAGTACAAAAAAACGCGACCATAAGTGGATGAAGATTCTCGGAACCATCGGGATACCACTTGCGATTTTAGGTGTCCATGGCGGTACTGGTACCATTTTTGCCGTCGTGCAGGCACGTCCATCATGGAACACCGGTCTCTTCCCTGTCATCTTCGTCGTCTCGGCTATGGTCTCAGGGACCGCCCTGTTACTTGCCATGTACATCATTAAGAAAAAAGCAACCAGACAAAAAATCGACCACGGCATGGTCGTTTCCCTTGCGAAGATGATGGTCGCGTTTCTATTCATCGACCTTGGTCTCCAGTTCTATGAATATCTCGTCGGTGTTTATGGATTGGAACATCACCATCTCGAAGGGCTCGGCACGATGATGGGCAGCGCCTACAGCTGGTCCTTCTGGGGAGTGCAAATGTTCCTTGGAGCGGCTATTCCCATATTTTTAGTCTTCTATAAGAAAACGAGTAAAAACGTCAACGCCTTGCTGACTGCCGCCATCCTCATCGTCATCGGAATCATCGGTGTACGCTTCAACATCGTCGTACCTGCACAAATTGTCCCATTGTTCGAAGGGTTCCCTGCCGGTGACTACTTCCCTACCTTCAATGAATGGATGGTAAGCATCGGAATAGCAGCAATGGGATTGTTAATTTATACGTTCGGAGAACAACTTTTGCCGATTGAAGAAATTCAATCACCGGAGAAATCGGAGGGCTGATCATGGATAATAAACCAATGAAACGGAGAAGTTTTTTAAAAGCATTAGGAGCCTTTAGTGCCGTTGCGGTTGTCGGACCTGCCTTCATTGGTCCCGTCAAACAAGTGGCCAGCGGCGTGTGGGGAGATGAAGGACATGGCTACGGCAGTGATTATCAGGATTATGGCGCAGAAGACGTCATCTTTACCACCTGCGAGCAATGTAACAGTTTCTGTACCATCAAAGCTTACGTGACAAGCGGCAATAAGAACGGCCCATACAGCTCCATCATACGTAAAATTGCAGGAAACCAGTATAGCCCAATCAACATGGTACCTTACGGAGCAATCGCGTATGATACTTCTCTCGATGATGCTGTCCGGGGTACAGGAGATGTTAAAAGAGAAGGCCGAGGCTTCCGTGGCGGCCGTACCTGCTTGAAGGGGCAGGCAGGCATCCAGACTGCCTATGATGCTTATCGGGTCAAGAAGCCATTGAAACGTGTTGGTCCACGCGGCAACGGCAAATGGAAAACGATCAGCTGGGAACAGGCTTATGAAGAAATCATCAACGGCAGCAGCGACCTGAAGACTCCTGGTCTCAAAGAACTTTCTGCTTATGTTCCGGAAGAAGAAGTCATGAGTGATTGGGAAAAAGTGAAAGAAGAAAAGATGGACTTCGAAGCATTCGATAACAAGTATCGCGATGTATTGATTGATACCAAACATCCCGACTTTGGCTCGAAAGTCAACCAGGTTACCTTTATGGTCGGCGACCGGCGCGACTTCATGGAGCGTTTCATCCTGCAAAGTCTTGGCAGCAAGAACTATTATCACCATGGCGGTGTCTGCGGTATCAGCTCGGTTACCGGCAATGTCCGCTCCTACTCTGCCAGTGAAAAGAAGAAAAAACGACAGTATGCGGATGTAGAAAATACATTGTTCTTACTCGTATGGGGCACGAACCCAATGGTCGCCAACAAAGGACCGACCTGGCTCGCTCCTAAAATTACAAATGCGATCGAAAATGGCATGAAAATGGCGGTTGTTGATCCACGCCTCAGTAAAACCGCCGAAAAAGCGGATATGTGGCTTCCTGTCAAACCAGGAACCGACGGTGCACTGGCCCTGGCTATCGGCCGCTGGATTATTGAAAATAAGCAATACGATGAATCGTATTTGACCAACCCGAATAAAAAAGCTGCTGAAATGGATGAGGAACCGACATGGAGTGATGCAACCCATCTTGTAAACCTCAGTGATCCAAAACGGCCGAAGCTCCGCGCAAGCGACCTTGGCATCGGATCAGAAGACCAATTCGTCGTCATCGAAAACGGCAAACCCGTCCCTCATGACAAAGCGATGGAAGGTGAGCTGGAAGTAGATACAAAAATCAAAGGTCTAGAGCTGAAATCGACATTCCAGCTTTATAAAGAACGAGTCATGGAAAAATCACTTGATGTGTACGCAGAAATTACTACGATTGAAAAGCAGCAAATCATCAAATTAGCCAAAACATTCACTTCCTACGGGAAGCGTGCAGCTATTATGGCTTACAGAGGCCCTGCGATGCATGAAAATGGCTATTATAACCAGCGTGCAATCGTTATGCTGAATCATTTAATCGGAAGCTATGACTGGAAAGGCGGTAACATTACTACCGGCGCCTCCTATCAAGAATTCACAGGACGCTACGATTTGATGACTGTCCCCGATGGCAAAAAGGCATGGGGAATACCAACAGGCCGCTATCAGTCCAAATATGAAGACTCGACACTGTTTGAAAAAGACGGATACCCTGCCAAACGGCCGTGGTTCCCGCTCAGCGGTCAGACGGTCGCAGAGGTGTTGCCAAGTGCTTTAGATGGATACCCATATCCTATTAAAGCCTTGTTTACCCACCGGATGTCCCCTGTTCTGTCCTCTCCTAATGGGCAAGTACAGGAAGAGGCGCTTAAGGATCCGAAGGTGCTTCCATTGTATGTAGCATCGGATGTCCAAATCGGGGATTCATCGAAGTATGCTGATTTCATTCTTCCAGATACGACCTATTTAGAGCGCTGGGGCAGAGAATCCATCTACCCGAACATCACCACTAAGTTCACAGGTGTCTACCAGCCGGTTACAAGAGTGTTCCCGGAAGTCCGCTCGTTTGAAAACAGCGTCATTGAACTGGGCAAACGGATGGAACTTCCCGGTTTCGGAGACAAGGCATTCCCTGATGGCAGCTCCCTGCATAGGGAAGAAGATTTTTATATCAAACGGGTCGCCAACATCGCTTTTGATGAAAAACCAGTACCGGACGCTTCTCAGCGGGAATTGAACATTTTCACAAGCGCCCGTAAGAAAGGGTTAGGAAAATACTTTGATGAGAACAGATGGAAACAGGCGGTCAAACCGGAAGAATGGGCGAAAGTCGTCTATGTGCTGAATCGTGGCGGACGGTTTGAAGAAGCAGGAAGCGAGTATAATGGCAACCATATCAAGTACCAGCACGGCGGTCAGGCTGACTTTTACGATGAAGGGGTGGCCGCTCACAAGAATACATTTAACGGGGAACACTTTGAAGGCATGCCATATTACCAGCCGATCAAAACCTTTGATCGTAAGCCCGTCGACCAGCCAAAACCATTGCAATTCATTAACTGGAAATCCAGGAATTTAGGTACCTACCGCAACGTAAGCAGTGCCTGGCTGAGAGAAGTACGCTCCGACAACTATATTTGGATCAACCCGGTTGATGCCAACAAGCGAGGATTGAAAAGCGGCGATACCGTGACGATTGACAATGGTACGATCAAGCTGAAAGGCACGGTCACCGTCACAGGTGGTATTGCTCCAGGAGTCGTCGGTTCTGCCTATAACATGGGACAGACAGGTTACGGGGTGAACAGCCAGTATATTGACGGCAAAAAGGAAAAAGAACTTCCGGGTTACAACCACACCCCATTTGAGTTCAACAAGCCGATGCATGAAGAAGCAGGATTCCCAGGATCACGTGGAGATGGATTTATCGTCAACAAATTGACATATGTGGATGACAGCATGAAGCATGGCGTGATGTATGATGAAATTGGGGGCTCCCCTGGTCAATTGGATATGTTTGTAGATATTAAGAAAGCTTAAAGGAGGAAATTGACATGCTTACGATTGAAGAACGTAACGGTCAATTATTGTTGACGCAGTTATTTACCCACATCTGGTTCGGCGAATGGGATCATTATGAAAAGGTATTGAATCAACTGCCCGATGAACTGAAAGAATCATTCCCTTTCCATCCGTATTATAATCGGGAAGACTTCGAACTCTGGTATGAAAATTACTTTTCTATCCCAGGCGTCTACTTCATTCCTCCTTACGTGTCCAGTTACACGGAAAAGACAGAGGAAGCGATCGACCGCTCCCGTCAGGATCTTCTTTGCCTGATTGGTAAGTTTGAAGAAATGGGTTTTTACTATCCAATTGAAAAGGGAGAATTTCCGGACCATATCGGCAGCCTGACTGCCTTTCTGTCGGCGGCAGCAACAGAAGAGATTAAGGCGGAACAGGAAGGAAATACCGAACTGGCCAGACAGTTACGGAATGCCCAACTCGATATGTATCAGTCTCATATGAAGCAAGGGCTGAAAAAAGTCGCCAGACATAGCAAAAGAAAACTGGAAGATCCATTTTTCAGTGTTTTTATCCCGTACTACCTGGATACAATGAAAGAGTTATTTGATACCCATAAATAATAGAGGAGTTGATCCGCATGTTATCTAATATCGGAATCCCTGGTTTGATCTTAGTATTAGTAATCGCATTGATTATCTTTGGCCCATCCAAATTGCCTGAAATCGGGAAAGCGTTCGGCAGCACATTAAAAGAATTCAAAAAGGCGACCAATGAACTTGTGAGTGACGATCCGAGTAATGACCAGAAAAAAGAACAATAACTAAGCAAGAAGGACTGTTGCTGAGACAGTCCTTCTTTTATGCATCCAATGAATCGAATAGCTAACAGCATCCACATAGTTATTCACAGTTGAACAGCTATTTTATTACTTTTGCACAGGTTTATACACATTATCCACAAGAGGATTCACATTTATCCACTTTTTCCACAGATAATATGAACACTTAGGAATAAAGTGTTTGCGAATGATTATCCACAGTATATTTATGCATCTGTGTATAACACCTTACTTTCCCCCAATAACTTATACACATGGTTATTGCAAAAAAACTTGGCCCTTAGCTTATTGAATAACTTACAAATTAAAAAAACTCCCTGCTTTAGGGAGTTTTACCTTTGTTTTATAGATCTGTTCGCATAACGTTCCAGACTTAACGATGGATTGGCGTTTAAATCCCACCCGGCGCGATGGCCCTGTTGATACGCAGCAGTCCCTGCCGCTGCAATCATTGCCGCATTATCTGTGCACAGTTTTAATGGAGGAATCAACAATTCGATCTCTTCCCCTTCGAACTTGTCTGCCAAAGCCTTACGCAGCCCCTGATTAGCAGCTACTCCTCCGGCTACAATCACCTGCTTCACCTGATACTCCTTGGCAGCCTGATACGTTTTTGTGGATAACACGTCAACTACACTCGCCTGGAAGCTTGCTGCTACATTTTTGTCTTCCAAAATGTCACCTTTTTGTTTCGCGTTGTGCAGCTTGTTGATAACTGCGGATTTCAATCCACTGAAGCTGAAGTCATAAGAGCCCTCTTCGAGCCAGGCTCGTGGGAAATCAATCGTTTCGTCTCCCTCTTGGGCAAGCTTATCGATATGTGGACCACCAGGATAAGGCAGTTTCAACGTCCTGGCTACTTTATCATAAGCCTCCCCAGCAGCATCATCCCTGGTCTCTCCAATTACTTCAAAAGAACCATGTTCTTTCATTAGAATCAATTCCGTATGTCCGCCGGAGACGACTAAAGATAATAAAGGGAATTCAAATTCTTTTTCCAACCGGTTGGCATAAATATGTCCGGCAATATGATGGACCCCCACCAATGGCTTATTTTTAGCAAAAGCGAGGGCTTTAGCCGTATTCACACCGACAAGCAATGCACCGACAAGTCCAGGCCCTTCCGTTACCGCAATGGCATCGAGATCGTCAATCTCCATTCCTGCCTGGGACAATGTTTCTTCCAATGTAATCGTAATCTGCTCGATATGGTGGCGGGATGCTATTTCCGGAACAACTCCGCCGAAGCGTTTATGACTTTCGATTTGTGAAGCTACAACGTTAGCTACGAGCTCTCTGCCATTTTTCACAATCGCTGCAGCTGTTTCATCACAACTCGTTTCAATCGCTAGTATATAATTATCTTTCGTCATGAAAATTCACCCACATCACTAATGCGTCCTCTCCATTATCCGTATAATATTGCTTGCGAATCCCACCAGGAACCAACCCGAATTTCCGATACATGTGCTGTGCTCCTGTATTAGTTACACGCACTTCCAGGGAGAGCATGATAGCCCCCTTCTCGACAGCTTGTTCGATGACATGGCCAAACAATAAAGCCCCATAGCCTTTCCCTCGATGGCTTGGAAGTATAGCGATATTGGTAATATGAGCTTCATCAATGATCATCCATAATCCGCAATAGCCAAAAATACGGTTTTCGTCTTCAATTACATAATAAACAGCGAAATTATTCTGCTCGACTTCCCCGACAAAAGCTTCTCGTTTCCAGGGGATTGCGAAGGAAGCATGCTCGATTTCCATCACTTCATCGATATCGTCGACAGTCATTTCCCTGACCGTTACGTTGTCCATTTATCTCTTCTCCTGCTGTTCCAGCCATTTAGCTTCAGCTTCTACCAGCCTTAAATAGTTAGGAACGAGACCATGCAAAGGTTCAGCTTCCTTGCTCTTTCCTGCCAAAGCTAATGCACTAGGGCGAGGGACATGCCAGGCTTGCGGGGGGATAACCGCCTGATCACCTAATATTTCTTCAATAGCTTCCCGGTAGAGCTCAACATCCTGACTTAAAAATAAAATCGGTTCTTCCCTATCCTTCAATTCTTCCAGCCATTCTGTCATCAGTATATTGGTTTCATCTTTCACAAGCTTCATATCCTGGTCGTATAAGCCTGTGTAAACCAAGCCTCTTCTGGCATCAAAGAAAGGACAGATGCTGCCATTAAAATACATCCCCTGATAGGCTAATACTTCCAGGCTTGAAACGCCTATCACAGGGATATTCAATGCCCATCCCATTGATTTTGCTGTGGTAAGACCAATCCGCACACCGGTATAGGAACCCGGCCCTTTGGCAACAACGATTCTTTCCAAATCGGAAGGAGCCACTCCTGTTTCCTTCATCAATTGATCGATGGCCGGCATCAATCGTACAGAATGATTTTTCTTTATATTTGTAATCAATTCACCAGCTGTTTCTCCATTTTTTACAACAGCCACTCCCAAGATTTGATTAGATGTATCTATAGCTAATACGTTCATAAAAATAGCTCCTCGCATATCTTTTCCAAATGAGGATCCTCTGTTTTCCCTTCAATGAAACGTGCCCGTTCATCCAGATAAATGATAGTAAGATCCAGCCTTCTTTTCGGTAAAAAATCCTGAATGAACTGTGCCCATTCTACCACCGTAACTCCTTCT
Organism: Thalassobacillus sp. B23F22_16; assembly: GCF_043496955.1. Lineage (NCBI taxonomy): Bacteria > Bacillati > Bacillota > Bacilli > Caryophanales > Bacillaceae > Thalassobacillus > Thalassobacillus sp. B23F22_16. The sequence continues at coordinate 27,826 of NZ_JBIEKD010000035.1, forward strand.
CCCTCAAAATACTCCTCGAAACCAATATCCTCTTCGCTGTCTTCCAGGCGATAGGCATCAATGTGATAGAGGGGGATACGGCCTTCATACTCTTTCACAATCGTAAACGTCGGGCTGCTGATCGTCCGTTTGACTCCAAGCCCTTCTCCAAGGCCTTTAGTGAAAGTTGTTTTTCCAGCGCCTAAATCACCTTCAAGAGTCAAAACGTCACCTGCCTGTAAACGCTCGCCAAGCCGTCTGGCGAGTTCCTTTGTCTGTGCCTCGGAAGTTGACGTGATTTTAAAAGATTTCACCCTTATCACCTATCCTGTCGTAAATGTGTATAGCCCGATTTCGCTAATCGTGATTTTTCATTTTCTTCATATAGAAACACAACCGGTTCCCTATCCTTTTTTTCTGTCACCGAACCAATTTTAGTTACACGGGTGGAGGACGCTTTGGCAGCCTGTTGTACAGCTTCCCAGTCCTTTTCCGGGACAGCTCCGAGCAGCTCGAAGTCTTCTCCTCCTGATAACATCCATGATTTACATATTTCCTTTTCCAGCCTGCTCAAATAGTCCACTCTCGGCAAGTCCTCATACTTGATATGTAGATCAACACCGGAAGCTGCAGCAATTTCATTTGACTCGCTGGCAACACCATCGCTGACATCATTTAAGGCGACACGCTTCAGTGACTGCAGCTGAAGGGCAAACGCTACACGAGGAGCCGGTTGTCTGTGTCGGCTAATAAAATAGTCAGCTGCAGCCTCATCGAAATGATGCTTGCCTAATAAATATTCCAGCCCGGCTTGTGCATCACCCAAGGTGCCAGTCACAAATAAGACATCGCCTGATTTGGCCAAATTGCGATACCTGCTTTTGTCAGGTGGTACAAGACCAAATACCGTAACAGAAACCACCAGCTCTTTTCCTGAAACCGTATCGCCACCAATCAGATCCATCCTGTATTGCTTTGCGAGCTCCTTCATACCTGAATAAATTTCATCAATTTCCTCTACAGACCAATCCTCCGGAATCACAATAGATACCATATAAAAAGCAGGGGCTGCACCCATAGCAGCTAAATCACTGATATTGACCGCGAGAGCACGATAGCCCACATGGAACGGCTCCATGGTCTCCCTTGAGAAATGTACATCTTCTACCAGTGTATCCACCGCGGTTATAATATCCTGGTTATTCGCTCGAAAAACTGCTGCATCATCACCGATGCCCTTCAGCACTGAGGGCTGAAAATAAACATCCTGCTTGATGGAATCGATGAAAGAAAATTCATCCATAGATGGTGAGCCTCCTACGTTCATAAAAAGATAAGTTCATTATATCAATAACTTGTCCAAAGATAAAAAAATGCATAACAAAAGCCTTAGGATTTACCTAAGGCTTTTCATATCGAATTTATAATGGCGGTCCGGACGGGACTCGAACCCGCGACCTCCTGCGTGACAGGCAGGCATTCTAACCAACTGAACTACCGGACCAAAGCTAAGATATATGTAAGTAAAAAAATTTGATTGTACTTTACAGTACACGATTTTCAACTAACTAGGAAGATTATTCGACGTTGCAAGTGAAAATATTTTGGTTGCGGGGGCAAGATTTGAACTTGCGACCTTCGGGTTATGAGCCCGACGAGCTACCAGACTGCTCCACCCCGCGATAGTGTAAATGCGTTATTTTGCGCACCTACGATAATAGTGTACGACTGTTCGTCGTGTTGAAAGTGAATTCAGAGAAGTTGCACTCCTCACAAAACCTACTCAGATGTATTTCCAAGATGTTTACGGTTTTGCTCCACCCCGCGATAGTGTAAATGCATTTCTTTCTGCACTTACGATAAGTATAAAACTGACAGCCTAGCAGCGTCCTACTCTCACGGGGATAAACCCGACTACCATCGGCGCTGGAGAGCTTAACTACTGTGTTCGGCATGGGAACAGGTGTGACCTCTCCGCTATCGCCACTAGACCTTTTATATTAGCGACAAGATTAATTATATTAACTTTCCGCTAAAAAATCAAGAGTTTTTTTAGTAAACCCTCAAAACTAGATAAGCAACATTCAACGACGAACGTCGTTTCCACGACATTTGTTAGTTAAGTCCTCGATCGATTAGTATCCGTCAGCTCCACGTGTCACCACGCTTCCACCTCGGACCTATCTACCTCATCGTCTCTGAGGGATCTTACTCACTCGAAGTG
>NZ_JBIEKD010000036.1:0-19588 GCF_043496955.1 Thalassobacillus sp. B23F22_16
CAGCCAGGAACGGAAGCCATCCAACCAGGCATGGGATAAATTCAACCAAAAAGGGTTCCGATCATCAAAATTCGATGATCGGAACCCTTTTTTACTATTTTCGACTAGTTATGTCCCAGCCTCTTTGTTTTTTACAGGCATTCAATCAAATAACCACTATAAATATTATCAATGATAAAATCGGCCTTTTTAAACATATTGGGTAAACTTCGCTCAAAATTTGAAAAGTATAATGATGATTTAGTTGCCTGGTAAGATTATGACGTTATCTTTAACACGGGGAAGGACAGTTTAATTGAAGGGTCAGAAAGGGGTGTCATGACAAAAATGTCATCATTTTGTCTCATGCGCAGAACAGCGCATTAGCAAGTGAAATTTTAAAAAAGGTTATGGTGTCTGAGCCAATAGTGTAGAAGTACCCCACTCATGCGTATATTTCGGCCAAAGAAATTCCTGCAGAAATGACTCCTTTTCCGTCGAAATAATGAATTGAAAGACGATTTTCTCTTCCACACCTTTAAAATATACAGCTTTTTCGTCAAGAAAAACGATACACAATTGTTTAGTCTGGTTATCATACCCTATTTTTACAAAACTTTGGTTTCCCCAGGTTTCCGGATCAAAGTTGGTGTAGTTCATTGCATCACCTCGTCTCCAAATTTCTAAAATTTCTATTAGTTATGTTTATTAGATATTCATGGTCAACTTCCTTCTTCTCTTCCAAAACTAGTATTAATTCGACAAAAACAGCCATTTTTTTATACTTTCAGAAAGTTTAAGAAAAGAATAAGGCTTTCGCCAAAAGTAGGTGACGACAAGACTGTTTTTTTCTAATAGTATCGTATTTATTGGTTCATCTTACGGAATCTTGTATAATATAACAAGGATAGAAGGAGGGCTATTATTTATGGTAAATAATAATAAATATACACGAAGTTCACGTCGCCAAAAAAAGAATAAAGGAAATCGTGCAATCGTTTGGCTGGCTAGTATAGCCGCTGTCATGGTGGTACTATTGATTGCTTTCTTTATGATAAATCTGAACAATGGTGATCAAACTGCCGAGGAAGAAGGAGAAAAGTCAATAACACTAAAAGAACAATATAAAAAAGAAAATGAAGAAGAAGAGAGTAATGATCAAGAGAATAATGATTCCGAAGCGAAGTCTGAAGATGATCAAGCCAAAAATGAAAGTTCAGATGACAGTGAAAATGAAGAAGAGAATTCGAATGAGAATGATAAAAAAAAGGTAAGTGAAGAAGAGGAGCAAAAAGAAAAAAAGGATAAAGAGGAAGAAGAAAAAGAAGAAAGCAAGGAATCTGAGGAAGAAACAGTAGAAGATAGTAATAAACCTAATGTGGAAAAAGTAATTACAAAAAACTGGTCTCCTGTACCTACTAAACAGGATAACCATACACGAGTTACCTTTAATGAAGGTTCCCAGGATTGGGAGGAGATGACTGCTGCCATTGCTAAAGGAGCAGGACTGTCACAGGACGATATGATTGTTTGGTGGGTGGATGGAAACGGACCGGACGAGGCGATTGGAACAGTAACTAATAAAGATCAGACGAATAATTATCGCGTATATGTATCCTGGATAGATGGCGAAGGATATAAGCCTACCAAAGTAGAAATCCTTCATGAAAACGATAAAAAATAAATGATTGGTCAAATTTAGAACAGGAATGACAGTAGGGGGATTTGTAATGACGGTTGGTATTATCGGAGCAATGGATGAAGAAGTGGAATTATTAAAAAGCAACATAGAGGAACTAAGCGAAGAAGACGTGGCAGGTGTCCACTTTATTAAGGGGAAATTACGAGGCCATCATGTAATTGTGCTTAAATCAGGTATAGGTAAAGTTAACGCGGCTATGGCCACTACTATACTTCAGGAGCGCTACCAGCCTTCACATGTGATTAACACTGGCTCTGCCGGGGGTTTTGCCAAGCAGCTGGAAGTAGGAGATGTTGTTATTTCGTCTCTAGTCACTCATCATGACGTCGATGTAACGGCATTTAAATATGAGTATGGACAAGTACCAGGTATGCCTGCCATGTATCCTGCAGATGAAAATTTAATAAATCAGGCAGAGAATGCAATCAATAAACTTAATGTATCGTCTGCAAAGGGGATTATTGCTACAGGGGATGCATTCATGCAAGAAGCGGATCGTGTTGATTTTGTAAGAGGCAAATTTCCTGAAATGATTGCTGCTGAAATGGAAGCCGCTGCGATTGCTCAAGTATGTTATAAATACGGCACACCATTTGTGGTGATTCGGGCATTATCCGATATCGCCGGTAAAGAATCAAACATTTCATTTGATAAGTTTCTGGGTACAGCCGCTGAGAATGCCGCTAATATCATAATGAATATGTTAGAAGATATACCAGAATAAACGATATCTCACAATAATTACCACCAAAGCTGGGCCATCATCCATGTTACAATGAAAATCATCGGAGGTGGTCATCGGTGAAAACTATGAAACAATTAGAAACTAAAATAGAAGATTATAAACGATTTGTCATAACGTTGATTATACTAAGCAGCTATTTTTTCGTTGGGACCATCATCAGTATGCATGTTTACCAGAATCACTTAGAAGAGATGATGATAACCCTGACACTAATAGGTCTCACGGCTGCCTTTTACTTTACACTTAAACTATCCGATTTCCAAAAGCGAATATCGGAGGAAGAATAAAAGCAGGTGAACGATATGGATCGCTCACCTGCTTTTTTGTGCTTTATAAAATTTACAAGAAAAGACTAAGGCTTTCGCTATAAGCATCTGGCGAAAAGCCTTAGTCTTTTCTAATGCCTGTTATCTATAATGGTGAAAGTAGAGCCAATAACCGCCGCCAATGATCAAGAGTAATAGTAAGAGTACTATTACAACTGCATACCATTGGCCACCAGGATTATAAGCCCCGTACGGATAAGGCGGGTAAGGACCATAAGCATTATACATAGGCCAATCGCCTCCTGAATTAGGTTCTTACCCTATCATATGCCTGTTTTCAATCATTCGTTATAGTGGATGTACCCATTTTTGCTCGCTCATGTTTATAAAATTCATGAAAAATTTTCATTAAAGCTCTTTTTTCGATCCGAGAAACATAACTTCTGGAAATGCCTAATTCTTTAGCGATTTCCCGCTGGGTTTTTTCTTCTTCAGCATTTAAACCATAACGTGCGATCAGTACTTCCTTCTCCCGTTCATCCAGAACAGTAATAAAGTCTTTTATCTTTTCTAATTCCATTCCTAATTGAATTTGCTCTACAACATCTACATGTTCTGCTTTAAGAATATCAATGAGGCTAATTTCATTTCCTTCTTTATCCTGCCCGATTGGATCATGGAGGGACACGTCTTTTTTTGTCTTTTTCAAAGCTCTTAAATGCATAAGTATTTCATTTTCTATACAACGAGCAGCATAAGTAGCTAATTTGGTTCCTTTATTGGGAGAATAACTCTCGATTCCTTTGATCAGACCGATGGTACCAATGGAAATCAAGTCCTCCGTATCTTCTTTGGTATTCTCGAACTTCTTTACAATATGGGCCACAAGCCTTAAATTATGCTCGATCAGTAAATCTCTCGCTGCTGGATCGCCTTCTTGTAATCGTTTTAGTTGTTTGGCTTCTTCTTCTGGAGAAAGTGGATTGGGAAATGCCTGGTTTTTAACATAGGAAACGAATAGGAAAGTTTCCTTGAACAAATAGATAAGGGACCCCAGGATGCTGGACATGCTAACAGACCTCCTCCAGTATTGGGCTTTTAACCTATAAGTTACCTTATGTAACAAATGGAGGAATTGTGTCTGTCCAGATAAAGATATAACAATGAAAATAAATAAAAGCCCTGCCATATCTCGTATGACAGGGCTTCTTTCCAATCAGTTGTCTATTGATTTACGTTTTTCTTTTACAACATCAGCATAATCATCTCTAACACTTTTGTCCCAAAGTTTAACACCGTTATGATAACCCGCTCTGGAAATCATATGCCCGGAGACAGGTGCGGTCATAAAGACAAAAATAGTGCCTAATATCAATTTTCCGCTGATAATCCCATGTTCGATGAATAAAAATAGAAAAGCACCAATCATGATACCGGCAACGCCGAGGGTAGCTCCCTTTGTGACGGCATGAAGCCGGGTATAGACATCCGGAAACCTTAAGATACCTACCGAGCTTGAGAAAATGAAGAAGGTGCCGATCAATAGGGATAGGATGATGAATATATCGATTATTATACTAATCAAAGTCCCGCTCAATGATAACACCCTTTTCTAAGAATTTGGCGATAGCTATGGTCCCGATGAACAACAAAATACCGATCAATAGTACAACGTCATTCAATTGAGTAGTTACCAGCAGTATAGCCATAAGACCCGCTAAAGCCATCAAGTTTATTCCGATGCTGTCGAGCGCAACTGCCCGGTCGGGATTGGTTGGCCCTACGATAGCACGATACATCAACATAATAACAGAAATGGAAATGATGATGATGCACAGGATTGCAACTGCAGGAATCATCGATTGGGTGACGTTATATATCTGCTCCATCATCTGGTCACCTCCATGATTGCTTTTTCGAACGTTTCTTTAATATCATTAATTGATTCAACTACATCCGGGATATCCATCGCGTGAATGTAGATTTTAGAATAGTCTTCGCTTACTGCAATAGAGAGTGTTCCAGGAGTCAGAGAAATCAAGTTCGCTAACATGGTAATTTCCCAATTGCTTTTTAATTCAGTAGGCAATGCAAAAATACCAGGCTGCACATCCAGTTTAGGCTTATAAACCAGTTTTACAATATCTATGTTAGAGAGGATAAGCTCCTTCATAAATAGCAGCAGCAGCTTGATTACTTTTAAGACACGGTTTAAATAAAATGCATCAGGTATAAACCGTCGTAAGACGTAGAGCAGAATTATCCCAATTATATACCCTACAAGAAAAGTGGTGAATGTATAGCTTTCGCTTAAGAACATCCACATTAACGCTATGACAATGTTAATGACAATTTGAAAGTTCATGATCACTACTCCTTCAGCACAGAATCAATATAGAGTTCTGGCGCCATCAGGTACTCAGCTATAGATTGAATTGCAGGGTAGAACCATTCTGCTCCTACACCAAGTGTAACGGACAATGCCAGTAATCCGGCAATCGGCCATACATACCCATCAGCCGCACGTTTGTTAACAGTAATATCTTCGTTTTTCTCTCCCCAGAAGGCTCCAATGAAGATACGGATCATGGAAAAGAGAATGAGCAGGCTGGTCACTAAGGTGACAATAACAATGATAACCTCTTCTTCAGCAAGGCCACCTTGAAGCAGTAATAACTTCCCAATAAAACCGCTGAACGGAGGGATACCGGCCAGTACGAGGGAAGCTAAGAAAAACATCCAGCCGAGAAATGGATAATGATGAATCATCCCACCCATTTTTCTCAAATCTGAAGTGCCGGCCAAATGAGCAAGTGCTCCTACTAAGAGGAAGAGTGCTCCTTTGATAATCATATCATGGACCAGGTAATAAACGGTGCCGCTTATTGCTGTTTCTGTGAAAATACCAATCCCCATCAACATAAATCCAACGGCAGGGATAATATTATAAGCGACAATCAGTTTCACATTATGGGTAGATAAGGCGCCGATTACTCCAAAAATCATGGTCAAACCTGCAAGCCAGAGGAACAAGTTATGAGTCAAACCTGGCTCGTGGGTGAAAATCAATGTAAATACTCTCAAGATAGAGTAGATCCCTACTTTAGTCAGTAACGCTCCAAACAAAGCGGAGACTACTGGGTTCGGGACAGAGTAGGAGTTAGGCAGCCAGTAATACAGTGGAAAGACGGCTGCTTTTGTTGCGAATACAAAGAACAACAGAATAGCAATAGTGGTCAGGATCCCCTGCTGCTCAACTTCTTGTACTCGTTCAGCAATTTGAGCCATGTTAACTGTTCCTACTACCGCATAAATAAAGGCAATTGCTGTTACAAACAGCATGGAAGAAAATAAGTTCAATAAAAGGTATTTGATGGACTCTCTAAGCTGGGCCTTGCCTCCTCCCAACACAATCAATGCATAAGATGCCATCAATAATACTTCAAAAAATACGAAGAGGTTGAATAGATCTCCGGTAAGAAAAGCACCACTGACCCCGGAAATCAGCCAAAAGAAGAAAGCGTAGAAATAGAAGCCTTCTTGCTTGTCAGATAATGATTTCGGTGCGAAAAATGCAGCAGCGACTGCAACCAGGTTGGTAGTTAATACTAATGTTACAGCCAACAGGTCGCCCACAATAATAATTCCAAAGGGTGCCTTCCAGTCACCCATTTCTAAGATAAGGGTGCCATTTTGCTGCACATGGAAAAAGATGTAGATGACGATAGCCAGGTTGAGTATGCTAAGCAATTTCGCTGAGCCTCTGGCTAAGGGTAGTTTTTTTGCTATGAATGCTAACCATATACCAGCTAATAAAGGTATGAGGATTGGTAGTATCGCTAAGTTACTCATAATCGTTGCCCCTTAATTCTTCAATATTATCCGTTCCATTCACTTCAGAGGCCCGGTAGGCTAAAACCACAAGAAAACTGGTTACCCCGAAACTGATCACGATGGAGGTCAGGATTAAAGCCTGTGGCAAAGGATCAGTATATTGTTCGATCCCATCCACAAGAATTGGAGGAGCTCCTCCTTTTAATCCTCCCATTGTCAAAATGAACAAGTGAGCGCCATGAGATATTAGCGCTGTCCCGATTGCAATTCGCAATAATTGTTTTTGAAGGAGGTTATAAACACCTGTGGCAAATAGTAGACCTGCCAATATGGACATGATGATTTCCATTATGCATCCTCCTCCTTATTGCTTCGTAATTTAACCATGCCATAGATGCCGAGTGCCGCAATGCCTAGAACAGCTATTTCGAATAAAGTATCGAGCCCACGCATATCGACAAGGATGACATTGACGATATTATCTCCGCCGCCCAGTTTGTATGAATTTTCAACAAAGTAACTGGAAATAGAATCAAACAATTTACTGCTCTGGGCGGAAATAGCTACAAGGGTCATTAATGCACCAAATCCAATAGAAATAGTGAGATTCAAAGCCTTCGTACTCCAAGCCTGTTTTCTCATTTTCAGCTGCGGAAGATGGTTGAACACCATCAGGAATAAGGCGACAGTGACTGTTTCTACAATCAGCTGGGTTAATGCCAAATCCGGCGCGCGATAGATTACGAACAGGATGGCAAGCCCATATCCAACGACCCCTAAAATGATAATCGCTGCCACTCGGTTATTAGCTAAAATGGTGCCTATGGCTGCAACAGCCATCATAATGGCCACAAGTATTTCAGCAACTGTAATCTCGGCACTATCAGCCATGTTGAATTCAAATCCAGTAGTAACAGCCATAAAACCAAAGGTAATAATTATTATTGCGCCTAATATAAGGCGGAAATACCGTCCTAGCGAACCATTCATATATGTTTTAGTTATACGTTCGGAGTATGTTTCCGCCCGTTTAACAGAACCATCATATACTTTATTCATACTTAAAGGCCCAGGGATAAACCGGTAAATAGCTTCCCACTTCGTCCGAGTCAGCACTAGAATAGTTCCAAAAGCCAGGACTGCAATCGACATAATCAATGGTAGGTTGATCCCATGCCAGAAGTAGATGTGTTTCTCAATTTCTCCTCCATATATTGAAGCGGCTGCATGACTGATAAACGGCTTATTAATTAGTTCAGGGAAAAGACCAATAATGATCACCCCGGCTACTAATACTGCAGGGGATATAAGCATACCGATAGGTGCTTCATGTGGCTTTTTCGGTAATTCAGAAATTTGGGCTTTTCCCCGGAATGTACCGAAGAAAAAGTACATCGAATAGACAAATGTAAAGATGCTACCAAAAACTGCAAGATAAGGCAATGCTTGTTGCATGAAGCCTGCCACGGCATTGCTAGTAGATTCTAAATCCAATGTAGCATCGAAAAACATCTCTTTACTATAAAACCCATTTAAGAATGGAAGCGGGAAACCAGCCATGGAAAACGTCGCTAATAGTGCAAGCGTCGCGGTTATAGGCATGAACGTCATTAATCCGCCAAGCTTTCGAATGTCCCGGGACCCTGTCTCATGATCGACAATCCCTGCAACCATAAACAAGCTTCCTTTAAATGTAGCATGATTCAAAATATGAAATACTGCTGCGAAAATAGCGACCTTCGTGCCAAATCCCAGCATCGCCATAATCATACCCAACTGACTGATTGTTGAGAAAGCAAGAATCCCTTTGAGGTCTGTCTGACGGACTGCCATGTAGGAAGCCCACATTAATGTGATGATTCCAAACCCGCTTACAATGACGAAGAACCATTCGGACTCAGCAAAAATCGGAATATTACGAGCAACCAAATAGATACCTGCTTTAACCATGGTAGCAGAATGGAGGTAGGCACTGACAGGTGTCGGTGCTTCCATCGCGTCTGGCAGCCAGATATGGAAAGGGAATTGGGCAGACTTAGTAAATGCCCCTAACAATAATAACCCCATGATAAGAGGAAAGAATTCATGGTTTAAAATGATGCTCTTTTCTGTAATCATTTGCTGGATGCTCGTGGTATTAGTAATGACAGACATGAAAACAAGAGCACCTAACATACTTAAACCACCAAAGACGGTGATAAGCATAGACTTTAATGCTCCATATCGTGATCCTCTCCGGTGATTCCAATAACCAATCAACAAGAAAGAAGAAAGAGAAGTGAATTCCCAGAAGCTGTATAAAACAAATACGTTGTCAGAAAGCACCACGCCAAGCATAGAACCCATAAAAATAAGGAAATATACATAAAAATTGCCCAGCTGTTCGGACTTATGCAAGTAATAAATGGAATAAAAAGCGACCAGGGTACCTATTCCGCTGATCAATAAGACGAATAATAAACTTAAGCCATCCAAATAGAAATTCATATTCATATCCAAGGACGGAATCCAGGAATAACTTCTTGCTTCCGGCTGGAACCCTGTACCAAGGAATTGTATGAAGTAGATGAATATAACTAGAGGGACTAGCGTAACAAAAATCCCTGTATGTATCCTGTCTTTCCATTTAGCTAAGAATGGGATGAAGATGGATGCTAGAAATGGTAGTAATACTGCAAACAACATCAAGCTGTTCCTCCTCTGAATAATATAAAGAAAGTCTCCTGCAGACTGTTCATAACAAACATAGTCACTCAATTGTAATCAAAAAATACTCGATTATTCAACTAAATGTAACTAATTCTTATTCTTTTGTTAGTGTGTCCTAAAATGTTATTAAATAAGAAGAAACGCGGTATATATGTAAAAAATAAAAAACGCACTTTACATGGAAAAGTGCGTTAGGCGTTAACTGTATTAACTTGTTTTTTTTATGGAAGGTTGTATGGATCTTTTATGTAATTCTTCTTCAATCAGTTGAATGAATTCTTCGCTTAAATTTAATTCCAAGGCTTTTTGATAGGATTCGATTAACAATTTGTCTGTTAAATGTTCCATAAACCGCCACAGAAGCTGTGACGTTCACCTCCAATCAGGTGTTTTCTTTCTCCAAACCGTTCATTTATCAATTGTGTATCCCAACTTTACCATGAAAATTACCCCCATACAACAGAGCAGTTATCTACATGCTGGTGTAGATAACTTGTGCATAAATCAGTATTTTTTGTTGGATATGTTGTCAAAGTTATGTGGAAAATGTGCACAAACTTATCCACAAGTAAAAATATAGCGTAATTTGTCGAACGATTTTTGTGATAATACGATTTACTTTGAAACATGCGTTGAATTTGTATATGATGGTTAAGGAGTAAAGAGGCACGGGTAAATAGTGAATGAGGTGACAAAGATTGCTCAATAAATTTTTACCGAACGAACATGTTGACAATGTATTTGATATCAGACCAGAAGAACTGAAAGCTAAAGGAATAAAAGGGATCATTACGGATCTGGATAATACACTGGTGGCTTGGGACGTCAAAGAAGCTACACCAGAGATAGTCCAGTGGTTCAAGGTAATGAATGAACATGGAATCAAGGTTACGATAACTTCTAATAATAAGCAGGAACGCGTGCGAGTGTTTTCTCAACCGCTCGATACAAGTTTCATTTATAGTGCAAGAAAGCCTTTATCCTATGCTTTTAAAAAGGCTCAAAAGCAAATGGAATTGAAGAGAGATGAAATAGTGGTTGTGGGAGACCAGCTGCTTACAGATGTACTTGGGGGTAATTTTGCAGGTTTCCATACCATATTAGTAGTTCCAATCGTGGAAACAGACGGTTTTTTCACGCGTTTCAATCGAAAAATTGAACGAAGAATCCTGAAGTGGATGAGAAGAAAAGGTAAAATTACATGGGAGGAATAAAAAAGTGATGACTTCAATAGTTTGCCAGGGGTGTGGCGTAACCATTCAAACAGAAAATCCTGATGCACCTGGTTTTGCTCCCAGCTCGGCATTAGAACGTGAAGATATCATTTGTAAACGATGTTTCAGGCTGAAAAATTATAATGAAGTTCAGGATGTTCCTTATCAGGATGATGATTTTCTTGAAATGCTGCATCAGATTTCTGAGACTGACAGCCTGATCGTTAATTTAATTGATATCTTTGATTTTAATGGAAGCTTTATTCCTGGTCTTGCGCGATTGACAGGAAATAATCCTATCATATTGGCTGGAAATAAAATGGATGTTCTTCCGAAGTCAGTAAATCCCAATAAAGTAAAAGATTGGCTGCGGAAGTCTGCTAAGGACATGGGGATGAAAGTGGAAGATGTATTTTTAATATCTGCTGCCAAAGGTCATGGAATAGAAGAATTATCAGCAGCTATCGAGGAAATAAGGAAGGACAGAGATGTCTATGTTGTTGGTACGACTAATGTTGGTAAATCTACCTTTATCAATCGGTTGATCAATCGTACCAGTGGAGTGAAAGACGCAATTACCACTTCTTACTTCCCTGGCACAACCCTTGGGTTTATCGATATTCCTTTAGATGAAAATTCTTCCCTATTTGATACACCTGGAGTTATCCACAGGCATCAGATTGCACATTATGTCTCAGACAGTGATTTGAAGTTAATCACACCAAAAAAAGAGATAAAGCCGATGGTTTTCCAGCTTAATGCAAAACAGACCCTATTTCTCGGTGGCTTAGTCCGGCTTGATTTTGAGGAAGGAGATAGAAGCTCGTTCATATGTTATGTCTCTAATGATTTGCCGATTCACCGGACCAAATTAGATAAAGCGGATGATTTGTATAGAAATCATTTAGGAGAGTTGCTATCACCTCCAGATAAGATTACTATGAAGCAATTGCCGGAAATGAAGCCGACATCTTTTCGTATTAGCGAAAATAAAACAGACATCGTCGTTTCTGGACTTGGCTGGGTAACTGTTCCAGAAGGACCAGTTTCGGTAACCGTCCATGCTCCAGAAGGAGTAAAAGTTTCGTTGAGAGAATCATTAATATAGTCAGGGGGCGTGAGAGGATGAAGTTAGGTTTAATAGGGAATCCGATCAAGCATTCCTTATCACCATGGATCCATACTCGTTTGCTGAACCAGGCAAACATAGCCGGGTCATATGAATTGTATGAAATGGAACCGGGAAGTTTTAAAGAGCAGGTAAGCTTTTTAAGAAAAGAAGCACTGGATGGCTTCAATGTCACTGTGCCTTTTAAACAAAAAATTATGACAGAATTAGATGACATTGACGAACAAGCAAAATTGCTCGGAGCAGTAAATACAGTTAAAAACCTCGATGGTAAATGGATAGGTTATAATACCGATGGAAAAGGTTTTCTTCATTCTTTACGAGCCAAATACCCTGAGCTTTTTGATAAGAATATCAAAGCGCTGATCATTGGTGCAGGCGGGGCTGCCAAGGGAATTTATCATACGCTTAAGAATGAGACAACTAGCCATATTGATATAGCAAACCGCACCTCCGAACGTGCTAGAGAGATGATGGAGGCTGGAGCTGAGAGTGGGAACGGGGATATCCTTACACTCCAGGAAGCGGAAAGTAGAATCGCTTCCTATGATTTAATCATCCAGACTACTACGGTTGGTATGAAACCAAATTTAGAACAGCAGATTATTTCTTTGAAAAATTTAAGCGAAGATACAATAGTCAGTGATATCGTATACCAGCCTCTTATGACTTCATTTTTAAAAGAAGCACAAGCTAAAGGTGCAAGGATACATCAAGGCCATGAAATGCTTTTATATCAAGCGGTATATGCTTTTGAAATCTGGACAGGAATCTCAGTGGAAGAAAGCCGGCTTCTCGGGGAGCTGGAAGAACAATTGAAAGGAGCATAACCAATGCTTACAGGAAAACAAAAACGATATTTACGCTCACAAGCACATCATCTGAATCCTATTTTTCAAGTAGGGAAAACCGGAGTAAATGAAAACATGATTGCTCAAATTGATGATGCTCTTGAAAAGAGAGAATTGATAAAAGTAAGTGTTCTCCAAAATTGCATGGAGGATAAGAATGTAGTGGCAGAAGAGCTTGTGGAAGGAACCGGAGCTGAATTAGTCCAAATAATCGGTAATACCATCGTATTGTATAAAGAATCAGAGGAAAACAAAGAAATTGTTCTTCCTTGATAAGGGGAGATGGTAATGAAACGTGTTGGAGTCCTGGGTGGTACCTTTGATCCACCGCATATCGGTCACCTTATCATAGCGGAAGAAGTATATCATCAGCTTGATTTAGATGAAGTGTGGTTTTTGCCTTCCAATCATCCACCACATAAGTCAGGTGCTACGGCAGATAATCAAAACCGCTTGGAAATGGTAAAGGCTGCAATAGCTGATAACCCTCATTTTTCCGTGAGTGATATAGAATTACAGAGAGATGGTAAATCCTATACCTATGATACGATTAAACAATTGAAGAAGCAGAATCCTGATATTGAATTTTACTTTATCATCGGGGGAGATATGGTTGAGTATCTGCCTAAATGGTATGAAATCAAAAAACTGATGGAAATGACGCAATTCGTTGGAGTAAAACGAAGCGGTTATCAATTAAAAAGTCCTTACCCTGTAGAAGAAGTGGAGATGCCAATAATAGAAGTATCATCCACGATGATCAGAAGGCGTTTAAAGCAGGGACGGGAAATCCGTTATTTAACCGCAGATGGCGTAATTGATTATATAAAGGAGCATCATCTATATGAAGCTTGACCGTGATAGGGCAGTAGAACTTGTCAGAGCAAGCTTAAAACAAGAGCGCTATGAACATACGCTGCGCGTAACCGATACAGCATTGGAGCTTGCTGCTTCGTATGGAGCAGACCAAGAGAAAACAGAACTCGCAGCTATTTTGCATGATTACGCAAAATATAGAGATAAGGACGAAATGCGGCGCTGGATTAAAACAGATTCAAGACTACCTAAGGACCTCCTGGGCTATCACCATGAATTATGGCACGGGCCTGTGGGGGCAGCGCTGCTTAATAAGGAAGCTGGCCTTGAAGATGGAGAGGTTGCTGCTGCAATTGCATGCCATACCACTGGTAAAGCGAATATGAACACGCTGGAGAAAGTGATTTTCTTAGCAGATTACATCGAGCCAGGCCGTAAGTTTCCCGGTGTAGAAGAGGTAAGGAAGACAGCGAAAGAGGATCTGGATAAAGCTTGCCTGCAGGCCGCACAAAATACGATCTTTTTCTTAATGTCCAAAGGGCAGAAGGTTTACCCGGATACCTTGCATAACTACAATGATTTATTACAATTAATTAAACAAAAATAAAATGGAGGCTTGGATATGGATAGTAAAGAAATGATGAAACTTGCTGCCACGGCTTGCGATGATAAAAGAGCCGAGGATATCGTAGTTTTGGATATGTCCGAAGTATCGTTAATTGCCGATTATTTTTTGATTTGTGAAGGTTCCAATGAACGGCAGGTACAGGCAATCGCGAGGGAAGTAAAGGAGAAGGCTGAAGAAAGCGGCTTGTCTGTGACGCGTATGGAAGGTTTTGAACAAGCCCGCTGGATTCTTGTTGACTTAAATGGAGTGATTTGTCATATCTTTCATAAAGATGAGCGGAACTATTATAATTTAGAGCGGCTATGGGGAGATGCTCCTACCGTTGCGATCGAAAGTGTCTGATCGTATGACTTATGGGGAAATGGCAGCGGTGTACGACATGCTGATGAAAGATGTTCCCTATGAGGAATGGGTGTCCTTTACTATGAATTACTCCGCTGGCCATAAGATATTGGATATGGGCTGCGGTACAGGAGAGATTGCTATTCGGCTTGCTGACAAAGGATATCAAATTACTGGTGTAGACTTTTCTGAGGATATGTTGGCAATAGCCCATGACAAAGCACGGGCCTCAGCCGATATTCAATGGCTGAAACAGGATATACGCCAGTTAGAGGGGTTAGAAAACTTTGATACGGTGGTCAGTTTTTTTGATGTCCTTAATTATATAACCTCTCTGAAAGAGCTGCGAGCAGTTTTGCAGCAAACTCATTCTGTACTTAAGCCTGGTGGCACTTTTCTTTTTGATGTACACTCCCTTAATCATTTAACAGAACATATGTCAGGACAGACATTTGCTGAAGTGTATGATGATCTCACCTATGTATGGTTTTGTGAACCTGGGGAAAAACCAGATACATTTATTCATGACCTGACATTTTTTGTGCGAAATTCTCGTGGAGAATACTCCCGTTTCGATGAATTCCATATGCAGCGTGGTTACTCGATAGAAGTGTTAAAAGAAGAACTGCATGAGGCGGGGTTTAAAATTAAAGAGATAGCAGCTGATTTGGAGCGGAAGCCAGTACTTCATGATACGGATGGGGATCGTATATTTTTTATTTGCACACGAAAATAAATCACAGGAGCATATCCATGCCTCCTGTGATTTTTGATTACTTGGAAAGGTTTTAAAACTAAAGCTTTCACCATAAGTATTGGGCGACAAGCCAAGTTTTTCTGATTTAATTGTATTCTTTTTATTAAAGTTCATGTAAAATATAGAAAGAATCATGGCTCCCTTAATCTTTTTTTATCTTCTTTATGCTTTTTTTGCGTGGCTTGAAACATCTTCTCAAATAACTCTCCAATATGCTGCTCCAGCATGATTAATCCTTCTCCAGTGACCCCGCCTTTTACACTTACTTTTTCTCTCAAAGTATTCAACGTATAGTGATTTTTTTCCAGTAACTTCCCGTATCCAATTAACATCTCTGTAGTAAGTTCCGTTGCCGTTTCTTCTGGAAGATCCGCTACTTCTTCCGCTGCTTTGATCCATCGTTCCATTAGAAAACTTATAAAAGCAGGACCGCACGAAACTATATCCGAACAGACTCGGATATAGTCTTCCTCGATTTCTATAGGTCTGGATATGAATTTAAACGTTTGCTTCAATAGCGCTTTAAATTCTGGTCTCACAGATTCACTGAAACTGAACAAAGTTGCCCCTGAAAAAGCACGATTGGTAATAGAAGGTACAATTCTTGCTACCTGGCATGGCAGCGCTTTTTCTAACTCTTCGATTCCGACCGGACTCGTTATGGAGACAACGCATTGCTCTTTCCTGACGTAGCCCTTTATATCCTTAAATAGTGCTTTCATGTCATGTGGCTTAACACAAAGCAGGATAATATCTGCCTGGTCGATTAATTCTGCCAACTCTTTTTTTATGACCAGATCAGGATGCCTTTGTTTAAGTTCATAAGCTTTGGTCAATGTGCGGTTCGTTACTATCATTTCCTCTGCATCTATCGAGCCGCTTTCAATAAGGGATTCGATAACAATACTTCCCATATTTCCAGTCCCTATCACTCCCCAAATCATGGAATACCTCCTTTGAGTTAGCTTATGTTTTATCTATATGAACTTTGCCCGGATTATAGGAAAGGATGTGTTTGATTATATGTATTGGATTAAGAAATATGCCTGGGTCGTCTTAATCGCAGGAATTGTTTTATGGTTTATGCTTGGAAACAGTCAAGGAAATGAAAATAAAACAGAAGGCTTCATAGACATTGATGAGACTAAAGCAACTATGACAGTTGAGAAGACTGGAATTGAAGGGAAACTCATGGTGGATATCAAAGGAGAAGTTGCAAAACCAGGTATATATGAATTGGAAGAAGGCAGTCGTGTACATGATGCAGTAACGGCGGCGGGAGGGATGACACCAGAAGCTGACCCTGCTTCTGTTAACTTGGCCCAGCGCGTGAGTGACGAAATGATGATTATCGTCAATGGCATGGTAAGTGATGTTTCCGAAGGAGCGCAGGGTGCTGAAAATAGTAAAATTCGAATTAATTATGCAGATATCACAGAAATTCAAACTTTAGACGGGATAGGTGAATCGAAAGCGAAGGCAATCGTCCAGCATAGAGAGGATAATGGTCTATTTCAGACAGTGGAGGATTTATTGGAAGTGAGTGGGATAGGTGAAAAGACATTAGATAATATTAAAGACTCTATACAAATTCCGTAGTACATTGACGGAGAAAACACAGAAATGTAAAATTATTTTAAACCATTGCTCTGTAGGTGAAAGTAATGGAACACGATATCAAGAGCTCACTTAGTAGCGCATAATAACAATAAAAGGGGACCTTTACATAATGGAACGTATTTCCTGGGATCAATATTTCATGGCTCAAAGTCACTTGTTGAAAATGAGAAGCACGTGTGAGCGTTTAGCGGTAGGCGCAACAATTGTCAGAGACAAACGAATGATAGCCGGTGGTTATAATGGCAGCGTATCGGGTGGGGTACATTGTGTCGATGAAGGATGCTATGTTATAGACGGCCATTGTGTTCGTACCATACACGCTGAAATGAACGCTTTATTGCAGTGTGCCAAATTTGGGGTCGCTACAGAAGGTGCTGAAATATACGTCACCCATTTTCCTTGCCTTCATTGTTGTAAAGCGATTATCCAGGCTGGTATTAAAGCAGTATATTACCATGCTGATTATAGAAACCACCCTTATGCAATCGAGTTGTTCCAGGACGCGGGTGTAAGAACAGAGAAAGTAGAACTGAAAGAGTGGCCGCTTGATCCGTTGGCGGATAAAAAAGAAGTATAATGCGGGGGTATTGGCACCTTTTTGCAGGTGCCTTTCTGCTGGGAGGACTGACTTTTTCTCATCAGAGAGACACTTCTATCATCTATTTGGTCCTTTTGTTAGGGTGGCTGTTTTATATTTTTCCAAGAAAGCGGCTAATCGTCCTTATGGTTGCAGCATTTGTAACCGGAGGCTTATTTACCTCAACTGATTATACAAATTCCCCTGCAATAGCTGATACCACTCTTCATGGAAAATTAGTCAGCACACCCAAAGTGACAGACAATAAAATTGAAGTTATCATGAAAGTACAAGACACCAGCCAAAAAATATTACTAACTGCTTTTAAAGAACATAATTCTTCTTCCACGCCTCCTTCCTTCGCAGAAAACTGGAAATATGGAGCAGTCTGCCAAATAAATGCCCCAACCTCTTTTCCGCCCGCCGCTACCAATCCTGGAGAATTTGATTACCGTACTTATTTACTCCAGCAAGGAATTATTTCACAAATAATTATTACGGATAAAACTGAAATAGATTGTATAGGGCACTCATGGGTTGCACTTTTGGATGCGCAGCGGTATAAGCTGCTGAGTCAGTATGAAACCAAGCTTTCTCCGGAGATATCTCCCTGGTTGAAGGCTTTGATATTTGGGGAGACAAGTGATCTTGAGAAAACAACTATTCAACTATTTCAAAGGTGGAATCTTTCTCATCTACTGGCAATTTCAGGACTTCATGTCGGTCTGATCATCGGCTTCATTCTTTATGTATTAACACGGTCTGGAATTATTACTACAGAAAAAAGTTACTGGCTGCTTTTCACTTTACTTCCTCTCTATGCTTTTTTTGCTGGTGGTGCGCCTTCTGTACTGAGGGCTGTTGCTATGGCAATGCTTGGAATGCTTGTGATAAAATTTTCAGCCAAGGTTACTGTTACGGACATTCTCAGCATTCTACTATTATGCTTTCTTCTTATAAACCCCTCTTACTTACACCAGCTAGGCTTTCAATTTTCCTTTCTAGTCACCTTTTCATTGTTATTTTCACTTAAGTGGTTTAAAAGCACATCTTCCAACTTGGTGTTATTAATGCAAATAAGCTTATTAAGTCAATTGATACTTCTCCCTATTCAACTCGTTCATTTTTTTCAGTTTAATCCTTTGTCCGTATTTGCCAACCTGATATATGTCCCTTATTTTACTATTATTGTTATTCCGATGATGCTGTTTTTGAGCATCCTTACCATCTTTTTACCGGCTGTTGCTGTCAGTATTTCGGAGCCTTTCCTATATTTACATCATTTCTCACTGGAAGGGCTTCGCTATATGGACTCTCATTTATATTACCCGTGGATTGCAGGAAGAATCACTCCTTTATACAGTCTGGTGTACTATATTTTCCTTGTCCTGATGTTAGCGAGTCTGCAAGTGGGAAACAGGAGAAGAGCCTTCTTATCAGCTGTCGTGGCTGTGTTTGTATTGGTGTTTTTTTCGATAAAGCCCTATATGAGTAAAGAAGGGACCGTGAGTATGCTGGATGTTGGGCAAGGGGATAGTTTTGTCATAGAGCTTCCTTACCGTAAAGGTGTTTTCATCATTGACGCAGCAGGCACTTCTCACTTTTCGGCAAATCAGGAAAGAATAGCTGACAATATAATAATCCCTTTCCTCCACTCAAAAGGGATCAGCAAAGTGGATGCAGTGTTTTTAAGCCATGAAGATTCGGATCATATCGGAAGTATTCCGTTTTTATTCGATGACCTCCAAATAGATAAACTTTTAGTCAGTCCTTATTTTCAGTTTCCAGACGCCATGCAAAAACAAGTATTGGAGCACAATATTCCGGTCATACGTCTGAAAAGAAACGAGGTTATTTCCTTAAGTGGGCAGGTCTTTAAAGTATTGAACCCTGGAGGAAATTATAACGATGCGAATGATAATTCGTTGGTACTTTTTACAACATTTGGAGGGTGGGATTGGTTGTTTGCAGGAGATATATCTGACAAAGTGGAAGGGGATTTAATGAAGGTTTTTCCGGATTTAAGGGCTGATGTCCTAAAGGCTTCCCATCACGGTAGTAAAACGTCTAGTTCGGAGTCCTTCCTTGTTACCTTGAAAGGAAAGGTAGTACTGATATCAGCAGGCAGAAACAATCGATATGGGCATCCTCATGAAGAAGTATTGGAAAGAATGGAGACATTAGGATTGACCACATTAAGGACAGATATACATGGAGCAGTACAATTCGTATTTGAGGAATCAAAAGGGAATTTTTATATCTTTAATGAAGACCAATAAAAATATAAAGCATAAAAAGAGGCTGGGACAAAACCCAGTAAATTAAACGGAAAGTGGTCGGCATCAAAATGATGCCGACCACTTTTTTATGGTTTTCTTTTATTTTCAATAAAGAAAATAAGGACAACCTCTGATAAAAT
>NZ_JBIEKD010000037.1:0-18460 GCF_043496955.1 Thalassobacillus sp. B23F22_16
TAGAATTCAAGGGGAAGTCCTCCTTTTGATGTTTGTTTGTATTTGGTTGTACAAATGCATCATAACGGAGGGCTTTTTTTCATTCAAGACCCCTCTACTGAATCCCACAGGAATCTCCCGCGGGAGAAGGAGCAAGGCAAGATCCCGCAGGGCACAGCCCGAGGAAGCTTGCCAGGTCCCCCGCAGGAAAGCGAATCCTTCCCCAACGCCCCTTAACTCCTACAATCATCTCGAAATCAAGTCTTCGACTTTTCGGCCATTTTACTGAATAAAGCCGCTCATGGTAAATAAACTACGTTTGACTGGGCCAAAGTATTAAGAAAAGCCTTGCTGTTGGCCAGCAAGGCTTTTTTGCCATACATATTTAATTAGTTATTGTTGACCACCAAATTGCTGTTCAGCTTGTTGAACCAAGCGTTTAGTGATTTCACCACCAACAGAACCGTTAGCGCGGGAAGTTGAGTCAGGACCAAGTTGAACTCCGAATTCTTGAGCGATTTCAGTCTTCATTTGATCCAAAGCTTGTTGTACACCAGGTACAAGCAATTGGTTTGAGTTGTTGTTTTGAGCCATGTTATTTCACCTCCTCGTTACTTCTATCATGTGTAACGAGGATTTTTTTCATTCAGACCTCTTGCTGGTATTTGTTGCTAGTAGCTTGAAACCTGTAATATCAGTGTTTAAAACAAATCTTCGAATTCATTTTCACTTTTCAACTCGGTTTGCAGCTTCAGTTCTATCACTTCTCTTTGCTCCACCGCTTCTTTTATATCTTCAGAAAAATCGACCGCAGATTCGTACTCGCGGGCTTTTTCCTTCTTTGGTTTCGTCTTAGGAGCTTTCGGCACAAAAACCGTGCAGCAGTCTTCATATGGCCGAATGGAAATATCGTAAGTGCCGATTTTTTGTGATATCGAAATAATATCTAATTTATCCATGGCTACTAGCGGTCGTATGACAGGAAAATTTGTAACTTCATTAATAGCACTCATACTTTCCATTGTTTGACTGGCAACCTGGCCAAGGCTTTCGCCAGTTGTCATAGAAAGAATGTCCTGTTCCCTTGCTACAGCCTCACTTATTCGAAGCATCATGCGCCTCATGATTGTCATGCTGTAACCTTCAGGCATTTCCTGATGAATTTTCTGCTGAATTTTTGTGAAAGGTATCATATGCACTTTCATTTTAATACCGAACCTGGTCATTTCCTGAGCCAAATCCATTACTTTTTGTCTGGCTCGTTCACTTGTATAAGGTGGCGAGTGGAAGTGAATAGCTTCGACCTCTACTCCACGCTTCATGGCAAGATATCCAGCAACAGGGCTGTCAATTCCGCCAGACAAGAGCAATAAAGTTTTCCCTGTTGTACCGACAGGAAGTCCGCCAGCACCTTGGTATTTCTTCGAGGTTACATAGACAGCATCCTGACGTATTTCCACCACTATTTCAACATCCGGGCGGTGAACATCAACTGTAACATCTGACGTATTTTTCAGGATATGCGCCCCTAGCATTTGATTCATTTCCTGAGACTTGATCGGAAATGTCTTATCGGTTCGCTTGGCAGAAATTTTGAAGGTACTGGCATGCTTAGCGTCATGAAAAGCAAATAATGCTGCCTCCTTGATTTTTTCCTCATCTTGCTCGGTACGAAGGGCAAAACTTAAACTCTGAATGCCAAAGACTTCCTGACATGTCTGCATTACCTCATATGGATCTTCCCCATTCAAAAGGATATACATACGATCTCTCGTTTTTTTCAGCTTGGCAAGAGGAAACCTTTTCAGTTTATGCACCAGATTGCTTTGCAGTTTTTGCTCGAATTTATGACGGTTTTTCCCTTTAAGTGCCATCTCGCCATACCGCACCATTATTTGATCAAATTCCATTTTATCTACCCCATTACTTTATTTAATTCGGTTAAAACGTTAGCTAATTCCGAGACAAATATATCAATTTCCTTTTGTGTCGTATAATAAGACAAACTGATTCTCAATGCACTTGTCGTCCTGTCTTCTCTTAGGCGACAGGCTGCCAGTACCGCACTTTCATCGGCTCGTTTGGAGGAACATGCTGACATCGTAGAGATAAAGATATTTTTTTCTCCAAGTGCATGAATCACCACTTCCGGTTTAAAACCCGGAACAGAAACATTAACTATATGCGGTGCAGCGTCCTTAGGGGAGTTGATGATCACAAATCTATTTTGTGCTAACCCTTCCCGGAGTCGGCGATTCAAATTCTTCAAGGTGGAAAGTTCTGTCTGCTTTTTTTCCAAAATTAAGCGCAAAGCTTTCACAAAAGAAACAATACCAGGCAGGTTTTCTGTACCAGCACGGTATGCCCCTTCCTGTCCCCCTCCATGATGAAGAGGAAATAGCCTGGTCCCTTTTTTTATAAATAAAGCACCTGTACCATTCAACCCGTGAATCTTGTGACCGGACATGGTACATAAGTCGATTCCGCACTCGTAAAAATCAAGTTCTAATTTACCCAGTCCCTGTACGTGATCCACGTGGAAAAACAACTTTGGATGTAGTTTCACGACTTGCCCTATTTCATAAATCGGCTGGATAGTCCCCAGCTCATTATTTACAGACATGAGTGAAAGCAAGATGGTATCTTGACGGATACTCTCCTTCACATCTTCCAAGCGCACTTCTCCTGCTTCCGTCACAGGTAGATAGGTTACTTCAAAGCCCAGCTTTTCTAAAGAAGCACATGCTTCCAGGACGGAAGGATGTTCAATTTGACTGGTAATGATATGCTTCCCTCGATTTTGGTGCTCCAATGCAATTCCCTTGATAGCTATATTGTTCCCTTCCGTGCCACCTGATGTAAAAATAACTTCTTCAGCTGCTATTTTAAGCAGCTGGGCAGCCTGCTTTTTGGATTGAAGCAATAAACGTTCAGCTTCACTGCCAAAGCTATGGATGGAAGAAGGATTGGCATAATATTGTTCCGCTACTTTTTGGAAGGTATCGACTACTTCTGGATACGGTTTCGTCGTAGCACTATTATCTAAATAAATCATCGGGATTTCCCCTTTGGCGTTATTTTGCAGTCTCATATATTATCATACCTTATGTTAAAAATAAACAATACAGGAACCATCATAGAATTGATGATTCCTGTATTTATCTGGAATACTATTCATTTCAGCAGGAAGGAAGTCTAAAGTCTAATCCAAAACGGATGTCCACCGTTTCCATCTTACACTAATACGTCATCACGTGATTCCAATCGGTTCATCAGGTCTGGGTCTACTTCTTTTATAGCTTCAGAAGCCAGTGCAAATGAAGTCTCATAATTGAACGAACGGAATTCACGTTCGGCTTCAGACAGCCTGGCTGCAACCAATGGATATTGACTGCGATAACGGTTCCCGTATTGAATCACCTGTTCGGCCAGAAGAGCCTGATCCATTGTCCGGCTTGCAGCTTCAGTTACCTGGCCGATTTTTTCAGAGGCCTCATCTAATGTATTGTTGACCTTGGTCATTTCAAGCGGCTGCTCTTCCAGACTTATAAAAACTCTTTCGAGCTCTTCATGGCCCCGCTTCAGTTCCTCCGCAAGCTCCTCGGGTATGCCAGGCAGATTACTCTTGCTGAGCTTTCTGTTTATATCCTGTAACGATTGCTGCATAGCTACCAGTTTCTGCTTTGCTTCATTTTCGTCCTGCCGCAAAGCTCTAATGCTTTCACTGAACGCTTTATGTTCAGCCTGCAGTTCTTCCAGCTGCTGTTGACAATCCTTAAGTTGTTCTTGCAGCTCGCTATAAGAAGTCGTGTCATCTTCCATTTTCTTTTGAAAATCCATGAATTGCTTTTTAATTTTAACCATCCATTTCTCGAGCAGCAGCTGCTTTTCCATATCCTTATCTTCAAAATGGTAGGTACGCTGCAGCTCTTGCACTTCATGTTTTGTGGCAAGTAGAATCTGTTCGGATTCTTCCAGCACTTCCTGGTATGGCTCAAATTGTTTTTCAATAGTATTCCTGGCAATCGCTTCTTTTTCAAGCAACTGATAAATTTCCTGAATACGGGCTTCCATTTCTTTCACAGTATCTTCGACGCCATCAAGGCTTCCATCTTCCATCGTGGACACGCACGCAGCCAATGTCTCCCGGTGAGTATGTATTTCTTTTTCAAAACCAAGGTGGCTCAGACGGTACCCCTCTTCTTTCATCTCTGCCATACCTGCAAGGATTTCGTCAAGCTGGCTAGGAACTTCCTGCCGGCATTTTTTATACAACAGCGGCAATGCGGTAATTCGCTCCTGAAGGTCTGCCAAGTTAACCTTTAACGTTTGGACAAGCTCATTGGCTTCCATATAATCTCCTTGCTCGGTCAACTTCTTGTATTCATCGAGGGATTGCTGAATCTCACTTACTTCTTTATCCAATGCACGATAGGCTTTACCATATTTATGGCGATTCTGCATTAACTCTTTCTTCAGCTCTTTCAATACAGGTTGTACCTGTTCTACTTCCTCTCGGCTTGACTGTTCCGATTCAAGGAGCTGCTCAAGCTCTTTAAAAATCTTTTTGATGTCCGCTTCTATCGTTTCCAGTTTTTGTTCCGTCTCTTGAATCTTCTGTTTTGCTTTCCGGAAACGGTAACGGTCAGCAGCTTCTTCCACATCAAACAAATCTTCTTCTAAGTCCGGCAATTCCTGGGTAAGAATACGATCCCAGCGTCCTCGCCAACCGTCGAATTTTTCCTGAGTTTCACCCGAGAGGTTAAGGTTCTTTACTTTAGAAAGCTCCTCGGTCACTTGCCGATTCATAATATCCATTTTCCAATTTTCCAGTCGATCGACTTGATCATACAACTTCTTACGGCTAATTAATCCATATATGATTAAGCCGATAATCAATACAATAATCCCGATCACGTACTCCATAAACAGCCTCCTAACAGATGACACCTTCCAATAGGGGAAAATAGGCTCCAAAATGATAAATTGTTGTAATTATGATACCATGAGAACAATCATTTTGGCTAAAATATTTCAAAATAATTAACAATATGACATTTTTTTCTACACAAAAGGGGAATTTCGATGAAAATTGACGGCCATATTCATACTCCTTATTGTCCACACGGCACTTCCGATCCATTAAAAGCCTACGTAGAAGAGGCTTTGAAGCAAGGATACCACTCGATGACCTTTACAGAACATGCACCACTGCCACCATCTTTCCTTGATCCTGTGCCTGATAAAGACAGTGGCATGGATCTCCGATTACTGGAGCGCTATATCCAGGATATTGAACAAATAAAAAAAGAATATCAAAGGGATATTGACATTCTTATTGGGCTGGAAGTCGATTACATTGAAGGCTACGAGCAGGAAACCAGTGATTTTCTTTCCAAATATGGCAGCAGATTAGATGACAGTATACTTTCTGTCCATTTTCTGAAAGGGCCAGTCCACTATCATTGCATTGACTTTAGTGAATCAGCTTTCCAAGGAGCAATCGATGACTTCGGCTCGCTCGAAAAAGTTTACCATGCCTACTTTCGAACGTTGGAAAAATCAATAAAGGCAGACCTTGGGCCGTACAAGCCTGCCAGAATCGGTCATATGACGCTCGTGCGCAAATTCCATCACCATTTTCCATCTCCCGCAGACTGGGATGCTCCTATATCTGCGTTGTTGGAAAAAGTTAAGCAGGGCCGTTATCAGCTGGACTACAACGCTGCAGGGTATTTTAAGCCCGCCTGCCTGGAGAGTTATCCTCCGCAGCGTATCGCCAGACAAGCGTATCAGGCAGGAATCGAGCTTATCTATGGATCTGATGCTCATAAAAGCAAAGGAATCGGCCAAGGCTTTGACCGAATCGATCACACACTGACAACCGGCTGATTACAAAGCATTTGTACCCACTTTTGAACCGTACGGCTATATTGTTGAGCAAAATAGCTATGGGATTGGTCGAATGTCACAAAATCCTTCCAATCATGCGGCATAGCATAAGGGGCCTGAAGCATGCCTTTAAATTGAAGAAATAAAAACCGGGCGTCCCGTTTTTCTCTCACCACCGGGGCTACTACTTGCTGGAATAAACCATATAGCAAATGATTTTCTTTAGACAAGTAGGTTACCAGCATTTCACGTACAAACTGGTTGTCAAGAGACAGCTCCCGTTGGATAAGACATGTCAGTTGATGACGATCCTGCTTGTAATGTAGAATTACTTCAATTAAACGGCAAAGACGATCAATCGGGTCTAATTCATCCATCGCATCAGCCTGCTGCTCGACCAGACCGATATAATCCTCATAATAATCAATGATCAACGTTTCAAGCAGGCCCTGCTTATTGGTGAAATAATAACTGATCAAAGAAACATTCACAGCGGCCTCACCAGCAATATCCCTGACGGAGGTACCATGGTATCCTTTTAGGAAAAACTGCCGGCAAGCGACATCCATCACTTTTTGTCTGGTCGTGGTCTTTTTCATCAGGACATCAGCTCCTCTCTTATTAGATTAAAAATTCGCCGTTATTCACCAAGAATCCTGTAAAAAACGTTCGTCAATTCCTGCACCTGCAGGCTCGAAAAATATCGAATATGTACTGGAGGTAATCTTATGTTCCAAACTATGCATTATAATGGTACCCGCGAAGAAAACTATCAGCTATTGATTAAGCAGCTTGCTGCTTTATTGGAAGGAGAAAGCGATCAGATCGCCAACCTCTCAAATGCTTCCGCCCTATTAAACCAGTTTTTAAATGATGTTAACTGGGTTGGCTTTTATATTTGGAAAGAAGGAGAACTTGTGCTGGGACCATTCCAGGGACTGCCGGCTTGCGTACGCATTCCTTCCGGCAAAGGTGTGTGCGGAACAGCTGTAGCAGATAAACAAACCCAGCTTGTGGAGGATGTCCATGCTTTCCCTGGGCATATTGCCTGTGATGCTGCCAGCCAGTCAGAAATAGTCGTTCCTCTTTTTAAAAACAAGGAATTGTTCGGTGTACTGGATATCGACAGCCCATCAAAATCTCGCTTCGATGAAACAGATCAAATCTATCTGGAAAAATTCGCCCGGATGCTGGAACAGTACATCTAGTGATAGAGTCTATCAAATTTCAATTCTTCCTTGACTTCTTTATGTGTAAAGCCTATAATAGCCTTTGTGTAAAATAAATGGCAGCCTATGTGAACCTGCGTTGTCATCATTTTGTTCCTCCAGGTGAGGTGCATCGTGTAACTCTCTGCTGCTGGAGCGATGGTGCATGAAAACAAAATGAGCATCGTGTGTGGGACACACTGTTCTTATTTTATGCAAATAAAATAAAAAGGAGGAAATACCTATGGCACGCTATACAGGTCCGACTTGGAAAAAGTCACGTCGCCTTGGCATTTCTTTAAGCGGAACAGGTAAGGAGCTTGACAAGCGCCCTTACGCTCCAGGACAACATGGTCCAAACCAACGTAAAAAACTTTCAGAATACGGTCTTCAACTACAAGAGAAGCAGAAGCTTCGCTTTATGTTTGGACTAACGGAACGTCAATTCCGTCGCCTATTCGAAGAAGCAGGTAACATGAAAGGTATCCACGGTGAGAACTTCATGATCTTACTGGAATCCCGTTTGGATAACCTTGTTTACCGTGCTGGCTTGGCTCGTACTCGCCGTCAAGCTCGCCAATTGGTAAACCACGGCCATGTGACTGTCGATGGTGGACGTGTTGATATTCCATCTTACCGCGTGAAGCCTGGTCAAGTTATCGGCCTTCGCGAAAAGTCACAAAACCTTGACATCGTTAAAGAAGCGGTTGAAGTGAACAACTTTGTTCCTGAATACCTTACTTTCGATGCTGAGAAAATGGAAGGTACTTACAGCCGTCTTCCTGAACGCGCTGAACTTCCTTCTGAAATCAACGAAGCGCTTATCGTTGAGTTCTACTCTCGTTAATATGCTTCCAAAAAAGCCATCCGAGTTTTCGGATGGCTTTTTTTATATGACAGATAAAGGTGCGTAATTCTGTAATAAATGAGCGTCCCTATCAAAAAGCAAAAACCTGTGGTCTATGCCACAGGTTTTGAATGATTTATTGAAAGCGAATCATGAAGTATTTCTTTTTGCCACGGCGAATGATCGTGAATCTTCCTTCGATACGATCTTCTTCCCGGAGGGTATATCCAAGCTCCTGCTGGCGTTCCCCATTGATATAAATGGCTCCATTTTTGATATCTTCACGCGCCTGTCTTTTTGATGAAGCGATACCCGCTTCTACTAGCAGTTCTACCAAACCGAGTTCTTTGTTGTCTGCCACGTGTGTAGGAACATCTTTGAATCCTTGTTCAATTTCTTCACCAGACAATGATTTGATATCCCCGCTGAACAGTGCTTCGGTAATTCGCTGCGCCTGTTCCAGTGCTTCCTTGCTATGCACCATCTCCGTCATTTCTTCTGCCAGCCTGCGCTGGGCGGCCCGCTTTTCCGGCTGCTCCTGCAATTCTTTTTCAAGAGCTGCTATTTCAGCCATCTCCAGGAATGTGAAAGATTTCAAGAACTTAATGACATCTCGGTCATCTGTGTTAATCCAGAATTGGTAAAATTCATAAGGGGAAGTTTTCTCACTGTCGAGCCAGATTGCTCCTCCTGCTGTCTTTCCGAACTTGCTGCCGTCAGCCTTTGTCACCAATGGGACCGTCATGCCGTATGCCTTCACTTCTTCTTCTCCTGCTGCACGGCGACGAATGAATTCCAGCCCAGCTGTAATGTTACCCCACTGGTCGCTTCCACCAATTTGAAGCGTACAGTTCTCTTTCTGGTACAAGTTGTAAAAGTCCAGAGATTGTAAAATCATGTAACTGAACTCTGTATAAGAAATCCCATGCTCAATTCTGGATTCCACTGAATCCTTAGCGAGCATGTAGTTGATTCCAAAATGCTTGCCCGTATCTCTCAAAAACTCAATGATATTAATGGATGACAACCATTCGTAGTTATTACGCGCGACTGCTGCATTATCGCCTTCATCAAAATTCAACAGCTTGGCAAGCTGCTTTTTAATGCTTTCACTGTAACCTTCTACTACGTGCGCTTCATTCAGCTGTCTCTCGGTGGAACGTCCGCTCGGATCCCCGATCATCCCCGTTCCGCCACCCACAAGGGCGATCGGACGGTGCCCGGCACGCTGGAACCTTTTTAACATCAGTATCGGAAGCAGATGACCGATATGCAGACTATCTGCTGTCGGATCAAATCCACAGTATAGTGTCACCTGATTTTCTGCTAAATGCTTTTTCAAACCTTCTTCATCTGTCACTTGATTGATTAATCCACGCTCTTCTAAATCTTGTAGAATGTCCATATCCTCACTCCTCCAATTGATTACCACCATGCATATATTTCCGGACAAATAAAAAAACCCGCCCAGCAGAAAAAAGGGACGAGATTTGTCGCGGTACCACCCTTGTTGCACACTCCTGTGCCACTTGTATCGATAACGGCTCGGTTAAAACCGTCTTCTGTTTAATCAGAAGAAAGCTCCAGATCGTATTTCACAAGGTGAATTTGTACCGGCTCGCAGCAGCCGCCGGCTCTCTGAATACAGTGATCCTCTTGTTACTGCAATCATTCATTGCTCTTGCTATTTAACTTAATAATATTTTTAACATAGACCTGCCAAAAAAGCAATCCTTAATTCCATTCGTGCATTCCTGACATTGGCAGGATGTGTTATAATATAAAATGGATTTTTTAGGAGGTCTTATTATGTCTAATTACCCCAAAAAAGGTATAAATAAAGAAAAACTGCTGGAATTTTGGCGAAGTGGAAAACTCCAAAAGTCTAGCCGTATTACTTATGATGTTACGTGGAACATCATCTTATTTTTCATTGTGCTCGGTATTATCGGTTTGTTTTTTGCCGGAGGTGCTGGAGCTGGTTATTTTGCCTCACTCGTAAAAGACGAAAAGGTCATGAGCAAAGAGGAAATGAGCCAGGATGTGTATAATTACGCTTCTACCTCAGAACTATATTTTGCAGATAATAAATATTTAGGTAAAATTCGGTCAGATTTACACAGAGAAGAAGTGACCCTCGATGAAGTTGCCCCTTATTTGAAGAATGCCATTATTGCGACAGAAGATGCAAACTTCAATGAACATGACGGAGTAGTACCAAAAGCAATTATGAGAGCTGTGGCACAGGAAGTAACCAATGCCTCCATAAAAACCGGGGGAAGTACTTTGACGCAGCAAATCATCAAGAATCAGATTCTGACAAATGAGGTTTCTTTTGAACGTAAAGCCAAAGAAATCCTGCTTGCTCTACGTTTAGAACGCTTCTTCGAAAAAGATGAAATTTTAGAAGCATACTTAAACATCGTCCCGTTCGGACGTGATGCGAATGGAAGAAATATTGCAGGTATCCAGACAGCTGCACAAGGGATTTTTAATGTCGATGCTAAAGATCTCACACTTCCTCAAGCTGCTTTTATTGCCGGCCTTCCACAAAGTCCTACTTACTATTCTCCCTTTACTAATGGAGGACAGCAAAAAGAAAATATCGAACCAGGACTCAGCCGAATGCGGGAAGTGCTCTCCAGAATGCTGGAGGGCGGCTATATAACCGAGGAAGAATATGAAGAAGCGCTTGAGTATGATATTAAATCAAACCTGGCTGATCCAGAACCTTCTTCTATTAATGATTATCCATGGCTTACATTTGAAGTAGAAGAACGTGCCCAGGAAATTCTCGCTAGGAGTCTAGCAAAACAAGACGGCCATACAATGGAAGATTTACAATCTGATGAAGAACTCCGGGAAGAGTATGAAGCGAATGCCAGACGCGAACTCCGCTCTGGTGGATATAAAGTTCACACAACAATCGATAAAGAAATGTATGACGTCGTACAGAAAGTTAAAAATGAATATAACAACTATGGCCGCAATAAAACCACCCAATTGGAAGATGCGGACGGCAATATGGTTGATGTCACACTACCCGTTCAAGTCGGCAGTGTAATCATGGAAAACAAGACTGGTAAGATACTCGCCTTCATTGGTGGTCGTGACTTCTTCAAACATGGAGAATTGAATCACGCCACCCAGGCCAGACGATCAGCCGGTAGTACCATGAAACCACTTATCGCTTATGCACCAGGAATAGAGGAAGGCATATTACACCCTGGATCTGTTTTTGCCGATGTACCCTTCAAATATGTAGGAATCGACCAAGAACTGAGGAACTATTCCGGTGGGTATCATGGCTTTACTTCCATCAGATATGCTTTGGCTAAATCATACAACATACCTGCTGTCAAAGCTTTCAATGAAGCTAACAAGAGCGTGGACATGGCGAAATACGGAAAAGCAATGGGCTTCACTACCATTGCTGATGAAGCCTTCTCTTACCAGGCAACCGCTATCGGGGCACAGGATGTAACCATTGAAGAAAATACCAATGCTTTCGCAACGTTGGGTAATAATGGCCAATTCGCTGATGGCTACATGATAGAAAAAATTGTCGATAAAAATGGCGAACCGATATATGAACATGAAAATAAAGCTGAAAAAGTATTCAGCCCGCAGACCGCTTATTTGACGGTTGATATGATGAGAGATGTACTCGATTATGGGACAGCTTCCGGTATTAAAGGACAGTTGTCTAATCCAGGCGTCGATTGGGCCGGTAAAACTGGTACATCCAATGATTATACGGATACCTGGTTCGTTGCCACGAATCCGAATATCACCGTGAGTATGTGGATGGGCTACGACTATAAACTCAAATTGGACCGTAATGGCTATAGCAGCCGGAACACAGCTCTTTGGGCGCGAGTGGTAAATGCAATATCGGAAGTTAATCCTGAACTGGCGGCACCAAATAAAAGCTTCGAGCGGCCGGATGGGATCGTAGAGCGCTCTTATTGTGCCACTTCCGGGCTGGTACCTTCCGACTTATGTTCGAAAGCTGGTTTAGTCGAAAAAGATATTTACAATGCCGACCATGCTCCAACTAAGAAAGATGACAGCTTAACCAGTGGCGGCGGCGACTTTGTCAAAGTCAAAGATAAGCTGGTTGTCGCAGGTCCAAGTACACCAAGCGAATTCGTTAATAAGAGCAGCGGAGGCGTAACGCTGAATCCAGATTTCTTAAAAGAAAGAGGCCTGGATAAACCGGATATTTTACCTCATTTAATCCCTTCTTCGGATAAATGGAGCAAGGTAGCTTTACCAGACGGCAGTTCCATTGACGCATCAGAAGGAATTGAAAATGACGGTAAGAATCCTGCCGCACCGGGTGGCGTGACAGCGAACAGTTCTGCAGTTAGCTGGTCGGCTTCATCCAGCAATGATGTTGTGGGATATCGTGTGTATCGTGCTTCCTCAGAGAATGGGTCATACAGCCTCATTGGCAGTACCACAGACACCAGATATGGTTTTTCTGGTTCTGATGGCTTTTATGCTGTAAAGGCAGTCGATTACTTCGGTATGGAATCGTCCATGTCTTCCGCTGTCAAAGTAGGTTCACCTGGTCAGCCTAATGAACCGGATGAACCGAATGAACCGGCCGATGCCCCTGCAGATGAGCCGGAAGAAGAACCATCCGATGAACCGGCCGAAGAAGATAACAATGCACCTGAAGAAGAATCTACAGACGATACATCCGAATCACAGACAGATGAACAGCAATCAGAAGAAGATACGGATGATGCAGCTGAAGATGGGGCAGATGAAGAATCCGAAGCACCATCCGAAGATGGAGAAGAATAATCCGCCCTTTCCTATCATGAGCCAAAATTTTAACCGATAATAAACGGCTTTTAATAATCCTCCTCTCTTTTTGAGAGGAGGTTTTTTTGCAAAGATTTCACTTGTTAGATCCAGCTGATAGATTCAATTTAAATAGATTTCATGTATAATGAAAATCAACAGTGATAATAACCTTTATAGCAGGTGGTGTATCAATGAAGCATGTAAAGACGTATCATTCCAAGGTCTTAGATACGGAAAAAGGTCCATTAGTCATCGAAGGTCCCCTAACCTCAGAAGAACTCTCCAACTATGAATTTCATCCAGACTTAAATGCTTTCCGACCAGGCCCTAAGCAATTTGAAGCAGTCAAAAGCATTGCAGATTTTGAAGAAGGGCGTATTATCATTGCAAGACATGAAAATACCATCGCTGGCTATGTAACTTATTTACACCCTGATCCATTAGAACGATGGTCAGAGTTTCAAATGGAAGATTTAATTGAGCTGGGAGCCATTGAAGTTATTCCTGATTTCCGCGGGGCAAGAGTAGGATCTCATTTGCTGAGAGTAGCGATGATGGATGAATTTATGGAAAACTATATCATCATCTCTACTGAATATTATTGGCATTGGGACCTCAAAGGAACGGGGTTAAGCATTTGGAACTATCGGAAAGTGATGGAGAAAATGATGGCTGCAGGTGGGCTGAAACCTGCTCCTACAGACGATCCCGAAATCGTTTCCCATCCGGCGAACTGTTTAATGGTGCGCATTGGCGAGAATGTTCCGCAATCATCTGTTGAAAAATTTGATCGTCTAAGATTTTTAAATAGACACCGACAACGTACACAAGGGAGGTAAACCCCATGCTAGTAGAAGAAATCATGAAGACAGACGTCATTACTATGAAGCCGACCGAAACGATTGGAAAAGCATTGCAGCTTTTGAATGAGCATCATATCCGTCATTTACCTATTGTGGATGAAAATAATTATGTTATCGGCATTGTTTCAGATCGTGATGTACGTGATGCAAGTCCCTCCATTTTTGATGAGTCAGAGTCTGAAGAATTTGAAAATGAAATTCAGACGATTATGTCCCACCCCGTTATTACAGTTCACCCGCTTGACTTTGTAGAAGAAGTAGCAAGCATTTTTTATGAACATGAAATTGCCTGTGTACCAGTAACAAAGGAAGAAAGACTGATAGGAATCATTACCGAAAAGGATATGCTTTATACATTGATTCAGCTGACAGGTACGAACGTACAAAGTTCGCAAATAGAAATAAAAGTAAAAAATATTCCCGGCATCCTTCCGAAGGTTACCCAGGTTTTCGGGAAAAGAAAAGTGAATATCAGTTCTGTTTTAATTTACCCATATAAACCGGATTCCAGATATAAAATACTGGTATTCCGTATCCAGACGATGAAC
This sequence comes from Thalassobacillus sp. B23F22_16, assembly GCF_043496955.1. Lineage (NCBI taxonomy): Bacteria > Bacillati > Bacillota > Bacilli > Caryophanales > Bacillaceae > Thalassobacillus > Thalassobacillus sp. B23F22_16. Next base: position 14,156 of record NZ_JBIEKD010000037.1, read on the forward strand.
CCCATGCCGACAATCGAAGACTTAAAAGAAGCAGGGTATGAAGTGTTATGGCCAAACATGCCAGGGATGTCATTATGAAGTGCCAGTCTGCTTTTGTATACTCCGATGCTTTTACACAATATAAATTTCGTGACGACCACCCCTTCAACCAGTTACGCGTGCAAATGACAAAAGATCTGTTGGAGTTAGAAAATTCTATACAACCAGAACACCTTCTCTCCCCGCGCTCGGCTACAGAAGAAGAGTTAGCGCTGGTACATAGTCCCACCTACATCGAGGCAGTAAAAAAAGCAAGCACAGGAAATCTTACAGAAGAAGAAGGCATGGAATTTGGCATCGGCACAGAGGATACCCCTATGTTCAAAGGCATGCATGAAGCTTCTTCTCTTCTAGTCGGCAGTACCTTGACTGCTATTGATGCAGTACTTGAAGGGGAATGTGAACATGCGCTCAACCTTGGAGGCGGTCTCCACCATGGCTTTGAACGGAAGGCTTCGGGATTTTGTATCTATAATGACGGAGCTGTCGGCATTGAATACATTCGAAAGAAGTATGGCTACAAAGTCCTCTATGTAGACACGGATGCACACCATGGGGATGGGGTTCAATGGTTATTTTATGATGATCCTAACGTTTGCACACTTTCCATTCATGAAACAGGTCGCTATCTGTTTCCTGGCACAGGGAATGTAACCGAACGAGGATTAAAAGAAGGATACGGATATTCCTTCAACCTGCCTATTGATGCTTTTACAGAAGATGAGTCATTTCTGGAACTTTATGAATCCGCATTCAAAGAAATTGTGGAATATTTCAATCCTGACGTCATTGTGACTCAAAACGGAGCAGATGCCCACTATTTTGATCCATTGACTCATTTATGTTCAACGATGCAAATCTATGAACGGATACCTAAGCTGGCACACGAATTAGCTCACCAGCATTGTGAAGGACGGTGGATAGCGCTGGGCGGAGGAGGTTATGACATTTGGAGAGTCGTCCCGAGGGCATGGGCACAAATTTGGAAAACTATGACTACCGGCCAGCCATTTACAGGTAACCTCCCTGCTAAATGGATAGAAAAATGGCAAAAAAAGTCACCTGTAGACCTTCCAACCACGTGGCATGACCCGGAGGGCTTTTATAAACCCATTCCAAGAAAAGCAGAAATCACAGAAAAGAATAAAAAGGTCTTAGCAAATGCTTTGCAATTCATCCATAACCAGAAAAAATATAACCATTTATCTCCCTAATTAATAAATACCACCTGGAGAGAGGTGGTATTTATTAATTCATTTATTATTAAGAAGTTTGTTCATTATTATAAGTATCCTCTAAAATTACGATTTCCACACGGCGATTCTTACTCCAATTTTCAGGTGTATCATTAGGAACAGCAGGACGTGTATCTGCATACGCGATGGCCGAAAAGCGCTCGCTATCCAGACTAGTCTCTCTTACGATGTATCGGATGACACTGCTTGCTCTTGCACCAGATAATTCCCAATTTGAAGGATACCTGAATGTTGAAATCGGCCGATTGTCGGTGTGACCCTCCACCGTGATATCGTTAGGTATATTCGTCAATAACGTACCCACTTTGCTCAAAAAAGGCTTTCCTGACTCTAATACTTTTGCTTCACCGGAATCAAATAACAGTTGTTCCTGAAGAACCAGCACCACACCGCGGTCTGTACGATTGGCAGAAATCACTTCATTTAGCTCGTTTTTATCTAAGAAAGCTTCTACTTCTTCAACCAATTGGTCCAAATCGTTTTCATCATTTGCCTCTTCAGCCTCTGAATCATAGGTGGTGGCATTCATTTCATTGGTTGGGTTCTCAAATTCATTCGACGCTTCCCCACTTTCAAGCGGGTCCGTCCTTTCTGTGGGATTATCCATCTCTACGGGGGAAGGAAAAAAATCAAAAATCATCCGATTTCGAAACGATTCGGAAATTGCCTCAAATTTAACTAAGTCAATCTGTGACATAGAAAATAAAAGAATGAAAAAAACCAGAATCAAGGTCATGAGATCAGAATATGTCACCATCCATCGCGGTGCACCCTTTTCTTCGCGTTTCTTCAGGGGTCTCCTAGACTTCATTAGCCGCTTCCCCCATGAACGCTTCTTCCTGCTCTTTCGTTTCTTGTTTCTCCTCATCTGAGAGGAAGGCACTAAGTTTTTCTTCTAAAATTTTCGGATTCTGACCGGATTGGACACCTATGACCCCTTCAATAATAATCTGTTTTAGGAAGATCTCCTGCTCTGTTTTATTTTCCAGCTTGCCTGCCATAGGGATAAATACCAGATTTGCCATGACTGTACCATAAAAAGTGGTCAGGAGTGCGACGGCCATCTTAGGACCCAGCGTTGTGGGATCGGTCAGACTATTCAGCATCAAAACCAGCCCGATCAACGTGCCAATCATGCCCCATGCCGGAGCATATTCTCCAGCTTTTTCAATAATAGAGCGCCCTCGTTGATGCCTTTCTTCCAAAGCCGTTATTTCTGCTTCCATAATTTCCTGAATAACTTCGGGTTCAATCCCATCTACCGCCAGCAATACGCCTTTTCTGATAAAAGGGTCTTCTACATCTTCCAATTCTGTTTCTAATGCCAGCAAGCCTTCCCGGCGTGCTCTATCGGATAAACGAATGAACAATGTAATTAATTCGCGAAGGTTCAAGTCATTCTGATTAAAAGATTCCTTGAACACCCGATATGTTAATTTAAGTTCACGGATATTAAAGTTGATAATAAGTGCTGCCATTAAACCACCAAGGACAATCACAATCGAAGAAATTTGTATGAATGATTGGAAACCAGAAGCCCCACCACTCGACAAAATTCCAAACATGATCATGATTGTCCCTAGAGTGATGCCAACTGGAGTTAAAATATCACGCTTTTTCATACTCTCTCTCCCTAACTGACGCGTTATATTCTACTCCTAATATCGACATCCAATTTACTTTGTTGAGTTTCTTTCAATAATTCGGTGCGGAAGTACTACATTTTGCTCGGTCACTTCTTCTTTGTTCATATATTTTGTCAATAACCGCATCGCAACCGCTCCAATATCATACATTGGCTGTACGACCGTAGAAAGAGTCGGACGAACCATTGTAGCTAAACGGGTGTTATCAAATCCAAATACTTCGATATCCTCTGGTACCTTCAACCCTTTGTCCTGTGCTCCATGGATGATACCTAAAGCCATTTCATCAGAAGCTACAAAAACAGCCGTAGGAGGCTGGCCTTCAGCATTCAATTGTTCAAAAGCTTCAATGCCGGAATCATAAGAATAATCACCCGTTACAATTAAACCTTCTGATATTTCCCGTCCCGCTTCTTTCAATGCACGCTTGTATCCATCAAGCTTCTGTGTATTGATTTCTGTATTTTCAGGGCCTGAAACAAATGCAATTCGATCATTCCCATGAGATATCAATAATTCAGTGGCTTCAAAGGCTGCTTCTTCATAATTGATATTCACCGATGGAGTGCTTTCAGTTTCATCAATGGTAGCAGCCAACGCTACTGGTACAGAAGCATTCTTGAATTCACGGATGTGGTCTTCCGTAATCTTGCCACCCATGAATACGAGACCATCTACCTGTTTTCCGAGCATTGTATTTATTAGATGAATTTCTTTTTCTTTATTTTGATCCGAGTTGCTTAAGATAATATTGTAGTTATACATCGTAGCAATATCCTCAATCCCTCTTGCCAATTCAGCAAAAAAGATGCTGGAAATATCGGGAATGATTACCCCGACGGTTGTAGTTTTTTTACTGGCTAATCCTCTAGCTACTGCATTCGGGCGATAACCCAGATTTTCAATCGCGTCCAACACTTTCTTTCTAGTCGCAGGCTTGACATTAGGATTGCCATTCACAACCCTCGATACAGTCGCCATTGATACATTTGCTTCTCTTGCTACATCATATATAGTTACATTCATGCAAAGTTCCCTCCTCAAATTCTTTCTTCTATGTTTGCGTATCAATAAAACAATCATATTATACTATATTACTCGCCGCAATAAAGACGTACAGAAAAATCCCTATACAAATCATACCCTAAAATTGAACTTTATAAAATTACAAAGTAACCAATTCAACAAGTTTCTTCGCTCAGTTTTCCACAAGGTGGCAAAATTATGAATAAGTACAAAAATCGAGTAGGAGGAGGTGACTAACCTCCGTCCTCTCACACCACCGTACGTACGGACCCGTATACGGCGGTTTCTTTAAGATTGACGTAAGAAAATATATCTTTGATACAAACTGCGAAGCCCTA
>NZ_JBIEKD010000038.1:0-18253 GCF_043496955.1 Thalassobacillus sp. B23F22_16
CACTGCGCGAGAACTCTTCCGGTTACCATAAAGGTCAAAAGAAAATTTCCAAACGGGGACGAAAACGGCTCAGAAACCTTCTGTTTCGCGCCATATTGCCTTTGATTCAAAATAATCGTGCGTTTAAGGAATTATACCAGTACTACATTACTCGTCCCGTTAATCCTTTGAAAAAGAAGGAAGCAATGGTCGTGTTGTGCGGAAAACTGTTAAAGATCTTTTTTGGTTTATCGAACCGCCAGGTTCACTTCAATGAGGACCGAATGAAACAGGACCTCCACTGTCTTCAACAGGCAGCGTAACCTATATTTCTGACCCATAAGATGACACGGAGAAGCTGGCGCCAAGCGAGACAACAGACTACGAGTCTATGCGGGAGAATAAAGCCGGCCTCTGCCTTATGATGAGACCAAACGAAGGAATGTAGGCGCACGACGCCAAGAGACATGGGAGGGTAAGTCCTCATAAGAAAGCAGGGATCCAAGGTGCATCGATTCATACAAAAAAGATCGCCTAATACAGTTAGGAAACGCAACGCGTCCCTTCGATTTCCTTAATATTGAAGAAAAGGAATAACTTGTTTAACAAATGAAGTATAAAAAAAATTTAAAAGTGTTAAAACGATCTTTAACCCTTGGTGTATCAACATTTCCGGAGGGAGTCTCCCCGTTTCCCTGCCCACCCAGCCATTGTTAAAGTTAACGGGCCCTTCAAAAGGTGTATAACTAACCCCTTCAACTGCGCATGTAAAGAATGTAAATGTTTTTTTATCACATCATGGGGCTGTTTTTATAAGCGTGATTTCGAGAACTTCATATGGCAAGGGGCGTGGGGGAAGGGTGAGACTCCTGCGGGAAAGGATAGACTGGCAAGACCCCGCAGAGCTTTAGCTCGAGGAGGCTTGCCGTCTTCCCCGCGGAAAGCGAATCCTTTCCCAACGACCCTTCCCCTCACACAATCATCTCGAAATCAAGTCTTCGACTTTTCGGCCCTTTAATTGAATAGACCTCTTATGGTAAATTAACAACAATGTTTAACAGAGACTAACAAAATTATGTATCATCACGAAGTAAGGTTATGGTGAAAAATGTCATATCTTGCAAATGATAAAAAAGTTTACCTGCAAAGAAAAAAGGCGTATTAACTTATTTTATCTCTGGTTCTCTATCTTTTTCGCATGATTTTAAGATTGACAAAAACTAATCACTTCGTTCTAAACACAATATCTGGTGTTATTTTTAAAAAAAGAACACAATATATTGATTAAGATTCTTTTTATGTGGTATGTTACTTGTAGAATAAAAAAAACAGACAACAAGAAGAATACCATCATTTTTATATAAAATAAATAGATAAGGGAGAGGTTCATTGATGCCAACTACTGCTGAATCTCATACAAACATTGACGTAGAGCGGTTGAATAAAGATATTCGACAATTCCCTCAAGTCCATGAGATTGAACCGGATATGAACATTACACATAAAGGAGTATCGCGTCTTGTCATGCTGGATCGATACGCTTTTAAAGATACAGAAAGACTGACTTTAGGCGAAGGGGATTTTGTAGTACTAACAGTAAAGGAAGATCCGAATTTCCCTGCACGTGGTCTGGGGTTCATTGAATCGATTGATTGGGAAGCGAAAAGGGCGAATGTTAAGGTTGAACAGGAATTTGTTCATGTACTGGATAACGATGAAGAACGCGAAACAGGGATAGTAACACGGAATCTGGATACGATTGATAAACCCTTGGAAATATTTTACGAACAAATTGCTATGCGTAATGCAACCGGGTTGGCGGAGGTAGAAACAGATCCGGAGAAAAAGCACACCTGGTATCAGGAATTTTATAAAGAACTCTCTGAATTGAATTTTGTACCGGCAGGCCGAGTCCTCTATGGAGCAGGTGCCAATACTGATGTTACTTACTTCAACTGCTACGTCATGCCGTTTGTACAGGATTCCAGGGAAGGAATATCTGATCATCGAAAGCAAGTGATGGAAATCATGTCCCGTGGAGGCGGGGTCGGAACGAATGGATCGACATTACGGCCGCGTAACGCCCTGGCGAGAGGCGTAAATGGGAAGTCCTCTGGTTCTGTATCCTGGCTTGATGATATTGCCAAGCTTACCCACTTGGTCGAGCAGGGCGGATCAAGAAGAGGGGCTCAGATGATTATGCTTGCGGACTGGCATCCGGATGTTCTGGAGTTCATTATTTCGAAGATGCAGAATCCCCGGATTCTTCGTTTCCTGATTGAGAACACGGAAGATGGACAAATTAAGCGATTAGCTCAGGAAAAACTGAAGTTCACTCCTTTAACAGAAACAGAGCGTGACATGTATCAAAGTGTTGTGAACTATAAAAATATGCCGGGCTATGGTGGTTTTACAGAAAAGGCTATTAGGGAAGCGGAAGAAAAACTGTTGACCGGAGGGACTTATACGGTTCATAATCCTGATTTCCTTACAGGAGCCAATATTTCGGTCTGCATCACTAAAGAATTTATGGAAGCAGTAGAGAATGACGAAGATTACCATCTTCGATTCCCGGATGTGGAAAATTACACTGCTCAGGAAATGGATGAATATAATGCTGAATGGCATAAGGTTGGCGATGTACGGGAATGGAAAGCCAAAGGATACGGCGTTCGTACGTACAGGAAAATCAAAGCAAAAGAACTATGGAATTTGATTAACATCTGTGCCACTTATTCGGCAGAGCCTGGTATTTTCTTTATTGATAATGCTAATGAAAAAACGAATGCTACTGCCTATGGACAAAAAGTGGTTGCAACCAACCCTTGCGGTGAACAGCCTCTTGCTCCTTATTCTGTTTGTAACCTTGCCGCCGTCAATCTGGCAGCGATGGCGGACAAAGAGAATAAAAAAGTCAACTACGATAAATTGAAGAAGACAGTAGAAACCGGGGTACGGATGCAGGATAATGTCATCGATGCGACGCCTTACTTCCTGGAAGAGAACCGTAAGCAGGCGCTTGGTGAGCGTCGTGTCGGTCTGGGTGTCATGGGGCTTCATGACCTGTTGATCTACTGTGAAACGGAATATGGTTCAGAAGAAGGCAACAAACTGGTGGATGAAATCTTTGAAACGATTGCCACCACAGCTTATCGTGCTTCGATTGAGCTGGCTAAAGAAAAAGGGAGCTTCCCTTATTTAGTAGGAGAAACCGATAAGGAAACGAACGAATTACGGCAGCAGTTTATCGATACAGGGTACATGAAACAAATGCCGGACGATATTCGTGAAGCAATACTTGAACATGGCATCCGCAACTCCCATCTGTTGACGGTAGCCCCTACAGGCAGCACAGGAACGATGGTAGGAGTTTCAACAGGACTTGAGCCATACTTCTCCTTCTCTTACTACCGAAGCGGACGGTTAGGGAAGTTCATAGAGGTGAAGGCGGACATCGTCCAGGAATATTTGGATCACCACCCAGAGCAGGATCCGGACCATCTGCCTGATTGGTTTGTAACTGCGATGGGGTTATCACCGGAAGCCCATGCGGATACCCAATGTGTGATCCAGCGCTGGGTTGACAGTTCTATCTCTAAAACTGTCAATGCTCCTAAAGGTTATTCTGTCGAGCAGGTGGAAAGTGTTTACCAGCGTCTGTATCGCGGAGGTGCCAAAGGTGGAACGGTTTATGTCGACGGCAGCCGTGATTCACAGGTGCTGACGCTTAAAGCCGAAGAAAATGATTTTGAGGGCGAACAGACAGAATTTGAATTTGAAGAAGATAAAAAACCTCGGGTCGTATTAATGGATACCGTCCAGGAATTAACAAAAACGGATGTGACGATTGGTTCAGAAGTTGGTAATACATGTCCTGTATGCCGTAAAGGGAAAGTGGAAGACATTGGCGGTTGTAATACATGCACGAATTGTAATGCCCAGTTAAAGTGTGGGTTATAATTTAAGTAATGAACCCTGTGGCAATCCAGCTGCAGGGTTTTTGCTATACGAAAAAACAAACCGGGTGAAAAGACTTTCCAATAGTTATTATGATAGGGTCTTTCTTGTCACTTTTTAGAAACTAGTGTATGATTTTTATTATACATATCCAGATAGGCAGTATTGGGGGATTAGCATGCCGACACCGAGTATGGAGGACTATATTGAACAAATATATATGCTGATAGAGGAGAAGGGATATGCACGGGTCTCTGATATTGCAGAAGCGTTGAGTGTCCACCCTTCCTCTGTAACAAAAATGGTACAGAAGCTGGATCGGGATCAATACCTGAATTATGAAAAATACCGGGGCCTTGTATTAACGGCGAAAGGGAAAAAGATAGGAAAACGTCTCGTTTACCGGCATGAGTTGTTGGAGCAATTCCTCGAAATCATTGGTGTAGCTGATGAAAATATCTATGAAGATGTTGAAGGTATTGAACACCATTTAAGCTGGAACTCCATCGATCGTATAGGTGACCTGGTGCAATACTTTGAAGAAGATGAAACAAGAATTAAAGGACTGCGGCAAGTACAAGAAAATAATGAAAAAGAAACCACATAAAACCAAGCAGTAAAGACGTACCTTGAAGAAAGGGCGTCTTTTTTTCGTGATTTTTCGGTTCTATACGAGCCTGAAACTCCTTATATATGAAACAAATGGCCTCTAAGGAGGGGACCTATGAAAATCGATGGTGTTTTTTCAGGGGGCGGGGTAAAAGCTCTTGCCTTTGTGGGAGCATTGCAGGTGGTGGAAAAAAGAGGCTATACCTTTCAAAGGATGGCTGGAACCTCTGCGGGTGCAATCACCGCCAGTCTGCTTGCAGCGGGTTATCGTGTCAATGAACTTGAAGCTGTCCTAAGAGAATTAGATTTTGAAACATTCGTCGACCCTCCTTTGGTGGACCGGCTGATTCCTTTTACCAAATGGTTTTTATTGTATTTTCGCATGGGTTTATATAAAGGGGATCGGCTTGAACGTTGGTTATATGATCGCCTTGCGGCTAAAGGTGTCTATACCTTTCGTGATCTGCCTGATGGAAAACTGAAAATCATCTGTTCTGATTTGACCCTTGGAAGGATATTGGTTGTACCAGATGACTTAGAGACCTATTATAATATTGATCCTTACCAATTTCCAATTGCGAAAGCAGTAAGGATGAGTGCTGGACTTCCGTATTATTTTAGTCCAGTCAAATTACAAGGCAAGGGGAACGTCAAATCTATAGTGGTAGACGGTGGATTGCTTAGCAATTTCCCGATTTGGTCACTGGAAAATCGTGATGGAAAGCGGATCAGACCGATACTCGGTATGAAACTTAGCAATCCACCAAACCAGCTGCCGGAAAGGAAAATCAATAACTCAATCGAAATGTTCCATGCGCTTTTTTCTACTATGAAGCAAGCGCACGATGCGCGGTATATTTCTAAATCTAAGAGTGCAGATATTCTCTTTATTCCAGTAACTACAATTGATACTACGGATTTTCACTTGAATGAGAACCAAAAAGATGAGTTAATTCAAATTGGAAGAGAGCATGCGGAGATGTTTATGGGGAAATGGAGAAAATAAAAAATCGAGCTTCATCTTAAGATGAGGCTCGATTTTTTTTCTTGTTTTTATTGCCTTCGATAACGCGCAGGTGTGCAGCACTTGTTTTTCGTTTCTTTTTACTAAGGATAGGGGATGGGTTGAAGGTAGATTTTCCAGTAGGTTTTGTACTACTTTCATTCCCTTTGTACTTCTTTTTCGACTGCTTGACAGCCTGTTTGTATTTTTTCATTTCATCTGATGACCCACCTCTTCGTTTCATCAGAAAATGATTAAGCACGAAGTAAAGAACTGCTGCGATACCTACCATAATCAACAGGTTTGTCAAAAGACCCATGGCATCGGTCGCCAATTTCATTACAAGACCGACGACTGCAAGCCCAATCAAAATATAAATGACAGGAGTCATACGACTGCGTGGCATGATTTTCATGTGCCTCCCTTCCATTTTCAAATCGTTAAGAGATCACCCTACTATCTGTATACCACCTTTTCGGCCATTTTCATCATTTTCAAGCACTTTTTTAAAAGAATGTAATGCAACTTCAACATGATCGTCTTTTGGTTCCTTGGTTGTCAGGAGCTGCAGCCACAGACCTGGATACCCTAATACCTTTAGTAGAGGAACGTTTCTTACTTTATTCGTTAGTTGTAAAACTTCAAAGGAAAGTCCAATAACGATAGGTATGAGAAAGATCCGGTTAACGATCCTCCACCACAGTGGATCTGTGGCAACGAACATGTAAACAAACATCCCAACTATAACTGTAAACAAAATAAAGCTGGATCCACAACGGTAATGGAGACGTGATTGCTTTTGTACTCCTTCTACGGTCAGTGGGGCACCATTTTCATACGCATTAATTACTTTATGTTCAGCTCCATGATACTGGAATACTCTCTTAATGATTGGTGTCATGGAAATGAAATAGATATAACCCAGTAATAAAATGAGTTTGAATAGGCTTTCCAATGCGACCTGGCCGAACCTTCCAGAGATGACAGGTTCAAAGAAGTCAGCTACTAATGCAGGAGTAACTGTGAAAATAAGCTTTCCAAAGAAAAAAGATAATACACCAATGGCCCCCACACCTAAGATCATAGCTAATTTAGAAGATTCTTCTTCTTTTTCGATCTGCTCGTCATCCTCTGGGTGTACATCATATCTTTCAGTAGAAAAATTCAAATGTTTAGTGCCATTTGCACTTGCTTGAATGAGAGAAACGAGACCTCTTAATAATGGGATCTTTTTTAAACGATTTGCTATTTTAGATTCTTTCCGTTCCAGCTCAAAATATTCAATACTTTTATCTTTTCTACGTATGGCAGTTACATAGCTTTTTTTTCCGGCGAACATAACGCCTTCTACTACAGCCTGCCCGCCGTATGCAGTTGAATTTTTTTCGGACATAGTACACCAACCTTACGTTGTAATTTACCTCTTAACTTATATTTTACAGCAAATCCCATAGTATCACTAGCCCCTTTTCTTCCTATGAGCCCTGTTTAAGAATTATTTGATGCTAAAGGGAGAAACTAGCAGATGGAGGTGTTGACATGGATAAGACACAATTAGAACAAAACCAACAGGAAAAACCAATAAGCATCATGAATAAATCTTTACTGACCGGGTTTGTCGGCGGGATGTTATGGAGTATATTCGGGGCACTATCTTACTATTTTAATTTTACGGAAGTATCGCCTGCTTCATTCTTAATTCGTTCATTCTGGCAGACTGGCTGGACGAGTTCCTTTTTAGGGGAAGTACTGGGTATCATTGGTGTCAGTCTGATATCCATAGCAGGTGCCCTTGTTTATTACTTAGCTTTGAAGAAAACAAATGGTATTATGCCCGGTGTATTGTACGGGGGAGCCGTGTGGGGAATCGTATTTTATTTATTGAACCCTATTTTTGCAGCTGTTCCTGCTCTTCCGGATATGACAAGTGATACGATTGTCACGACAATTTGCTTATTTGTTTTATACGGCACCTTTATCGGGTATTCCATATCATATGAATATCATGATCTTAATCAGCCAGCTGATGGCGATGCTTCAGGGAAATGATTATTAAAAGCCCATGGAAGTATGATAAGATTGATTTGTGTGAATATTCTACGAAGCACTGGAGAGATCATGATGAAACGCTTGCTGGTTTTAAATGGACCAAACTTAAATTTATTAGGAAAAAGAGAACCGGGTATATACGGGCATGGCACCATGGACGATGCTGTAAAACTGGCGAGAGAAACTGCTGCTGAAAAGGGGATCGAAGTGGATGAATATCAATCGAACCATGAAGGTGAGCTGATCGATGCCATACAACAGGCAGAAGGGAAATATGAAGGTGTAATTTTTAATCCTGCTGCATACACGCATACGAGCATTGGCTTGCGGGATGCTATCAGTGCTACTGAAGTTCCTGTAGTGGAGGTTCATATTTCAAATGTCCATCAGCGGGAATCATTCCGGCATCAATCGATGCTCGCTCCAGTCTGCCAAGGGCAAATCGTCGGGTTCGGACTCCTTGGTTATCGCCTGGCTGCGTTAGCATTAATGGAAAGTTTCGAAGGGAGAAGGTAAATATGGATAAAATCAGGGGTATTAGACAAAGCATACAAGACATGGATATTGACGCATTACTAGTGACGAGTGATAAAAACAGACGGTACCTGACTAATTTTACCGGAACTGCCGGGGCAGTACTAATTACAGCGGAAGATGCGTTACTCATTACGGATTTTCGGTACACAAAACAGGCAGAAGAACAGGCGAAAGGTTATGAAATAGTAGAACATAAGCAGTCATTAGTCGACGAGATTGCTGCCCAGGTCGACCGATTAGGAGTGAAGACTGCCGGTTTCGAACAAGACTTACTTACATACGGCAGTCACCGTCAGTACGAGGAGAAGTTAGGCGCTGAGCTCGTACCTACATCTGGTCTGGTGGAAAAGTTGAGGTTGATAAAGACAGATGAAGAGATTAGTATATTAAAGGATGCTGTTAAAATCGCAGATGACGCTTTCGACCACATCCTTTCCTACATTAAACCCGGTATCAGGGAAGTTGATGTGGCTAATGAACTGGAATTCTTTATGCGTAAGCAAGGAGCAACTTCCTCGAGTTTTGACATCATCGTAGCCTCTGGCGAAAGGTCTGCTTATCCTCACGGAGTAGCTTCGGAAAAAGAGATCCAGTCCGGAGAACTTGTCACCTTGGATTTCGGGGCATTATATAAAGGCTATTGTTCTGATATTACCCGCACAGTTGCTGTAGGGCAGATCAGTGATGAGCTGAAGGAGATTTATGATACCGTACTAGAAGCGCAGTTACGTGGTATGGAAGGGTTAGCTGCTGGAATTACAGGCAAAGAAGCAGATGACCTGACACGTGATTATATAAAAGAAAAGGGTTACGGTGAATATTTTGGTCATTCTACAGGGCATGGACTAGGATTGGATGTTCATGAAGGTCCTGGTTTGTCACCTCGCAGCGACAAAGTTTTGGAGGCTGGAATGGTAGTTACAGTAGAACCAGGTATCTATGTGCCGGGAGTAGGCGGTTGCAGAATCGAAGATGATGCTCTCATTACGGAAGCGGGTAATGAGCGTCTGAGCCAATCACCTAAAGAATTAATTACGTTGTAAAGAGAACGCAGGGAAAAGGAGAGATTTTAATGATTTCAGTCAATGATTTTAAAACCGGCTTGACCATTGAAGTAGACGGAGAGATCTGGTCTGTTGTTGAATTCCAGCATGTCAAGCCTGGTAAAGGTGCTGCATTTGTAAGATCAAAACTTCGTAATTTAAGGAATGGGAATATACAGGAGAAAACATTCCGGGGTGGAGAAAAAGTGGAGCGTGCCCATATTGAAACGAATAAAATGCAATACTTGTATTCATCCGGCGACGCCCATACTTTTATGGATAATCACACCTATGAGCAGCTCGAACTACAAACAAACCAAATTGAACGTGAACTTAAATTCTTGAAAGAGAATATGGAAGTAAGTATCCAAACCTATCAAGGGGAAGTAATTGGTATCGAGTTGCCAAACAATGTGGAACTTGAAGTTACAGAAACCGAGCCAGGTGTCAAAGGCGATACGGCAAGCGGTGGAACAAAACCAGCGACAGTCGAAACCGGACTCGTCGTCCAAGTACCATTTTTCGTAAATGAAGGAGACACACTAATCATCAACACTTCTGACGGAAAATACGTTTCCCGAGGCTAAATATAATAGAAGAGCTGTCCCATAAGTCTGCAATAGACTTTCCGGGGCAGCTTTTTTTATTTGTCCATACCAGGCAAGCTGGAACCGAATGGCCTTCTTGCTAATTTCTATGGATAAGGGAATGTATAGAGTTTCAGGGAATGAAATAAGGCTGCACCCGTAGCAGCGTGTTCCATTTTAACGTGTACATAAAAGAACACCAATCCTGTACTGGTGTTCTTTTTGTCTGCTTGTTAATAGTTTACTGGACATGATCTTTCCGTTCCAGAGATAGTCATATACCATCTCGTGGTGCATACATTTACATTAAAGAGTTGGTAGATGGGGTGGTCTTGTTGAGAGAGATTTTGAATTTATTTCCTCCCGTTATGCAGAAGGCGCTTGAGGAAGCGGTGGACTGGAAGACGGTTCATGAAATAAGGGTCAGGGTTGGACAGCCACTGGAGGTAGTCTACTACAAGGATTATGAATGGCTAGAACATCTGGTTCCTACAGAAACGGAAAAAAACCATATTCTTAATCAAGTCAGTCAGTTTTCTCTTTATAGATTGGAAGATGAGTTGCGAGAGGGTTTTATCACAGTAGAGGGGGGACATCGGATCGGACTTGCAGGTAAAGTCAACACGAGCAATGGTGCTGTACAGGCTATCCGTTATATTTCTTCCTTTAATATTCGGATTGCAAGAGAAAAGCGTGGGGCTGCCCAGGGACTGATGGGTCGCCTTGTTCATAAAGGTAATTATTGCAATACGTTGATTATAGGGGCTCCACAGACTGGAAAAACAACTTTGTTGCGGGATATCACCTGCCATATCAGCACTGGATGGAAAGGAGTGGCAGCAAAAAAAGTTGCTGTTATAGATGAAAGATCGGAAATAGGGGCCAGCATCCATGGTGTTCCCCAACTTAATTTAGGACGGCGGACGGATATTATGGATGCCTGTCCCAAATCAGAAGGAATGATGATGATGATCCGGTCCATGTCGCCAGACGTATTGGTGGTCGATGAAATCGGACATCAACGGGATGTAGATGCTATTCAAGAAGCAATCAACGCCGGCGTAACTTTGTATTGTACTGTGCATGGAAATAACTTAAAAGAATTACGAAAACGTCCTTCGATTAAACAGTTGCTGGACCAGCAGGTTTTCAAAAGGTTTGTCCTTTTACAGAAAAGCGGCAGTGGCAATCCGGCAGGCAGAGCGATGATTTTGGATGAAACAGAGAACATCATGGATGTGACTTCAGGAGGGAATGCGCATGAAGTGGATAGGAGCCCTGTTATTACTAGCCGCCACCACATGGGTAGGATTTGAGGTTGCACGCAAATTCAAACAGCGACCTAGACAAATTAAGCAATGGAAGCACGCCTTACAGATACTGGAATCAGAAATGGTTTATGGACAGACCCCGCTCCTGGAGGCGTGTTCCTACCTTTCTAAGCAGCTGCAGGAACCAATCTCCTGGTTTTTCCGGGAAGTTGCGTCAACCAAGCATAAAGGAGGTGTAGACTTCAGCCAGGTATGGACGGAAGAACTTGATCGTCATTGGGTCTACACTTCGCTAGGAGAAAATGAAAAAGAAATACTCAAACAATTTGGGCAGACACTTGGACAACAGGACCTTATACATCAAAGAAAACAAGTGCAGTTAGCATTAAGCCATCTGGACAGGGAGTTGGAAGAGGCTCTGAGTATTTATCATCAATACAACAAAACTGTCAAAGGACTAGGGTTCTTGACAGGCTTACTTATCGTATTGTTACTCATCTAAGGAGGAGGCCGAAGATCGTGATCCAAGATGCAACGGTTTTATTTCAAATTGCAGGAATAGGAATTATCGTAGCAATGATTCATAGCATATTAAAGCAAATGGGAAAAGAAGAAATTGCCCAAGTGGTTACTCTTGTAGGGTTCATCATCGTTCTTTTTATCGTTCTGAACGGACTAGCTGATTTGTTCCAGCAAATCAAATCGGTATTTTTATTTCAAGGATAATTTGAAATGGATATCTTACAAATTGTGGGAATCGGCATTGTATCCAGTATTTTGATATTGCTTTTAAAAGAACAAAAATCATCTTTAGCCTTCATGCTTGCTATCTTCACTGGGCTGATCATATTCCTGGCTCTCATCCAGCAAATCTCCCATATTTTTAAATTGATTGATTATATGGCGGGAAAAGCGAACATCCATGGGGTGTATGTCGAGACAATCTTAAAAATAATCGGTATTGCTTATATTGCGGAATTCGGCGCTCATTTGACAAAGGACGCAGGGTTGTCTTCTATCGCTTCAAAAATTGAGTTGGCAGGAAAGGTATTCATTCTGCTCTTATCCATACCGATTCTGACGGCTTTAATTGAAGCGATATTAGGATTTTTCCCTGGATAATGATGATAGAAGGGGGATGGGCATAAAATGAAATGGCCCTCCTTAGTTTTATTAATAGTGATAGGAATATTGATTGCACCTGACCCAATAGCTGCCGAGCCAAGTCAGCCGGCTGGACCCGAGCCACTGATGGAAAATATAGACTTTGGAGAATTAAATGAATATTGGAGTTCTATTGTCAGGGAGTATGGGGGCTATTTACCTGAATTGAAACAGATGAATATAAAAGATTTTGCCAAACAATCATCTGAGTTGACGGTCATGGATTGGTTAAAAGGATTCCTTAAATTTCTTTTTCATGAACTGATTGCGAACGGAAAATTGCTGGGAAGTTTGATTTTTCTCACTTTATTTATAACGGTCCTGCATACATTACAAAATGCTTTTGAACAAACTACGGTAAGCAAAGTTGCCTATATGATCGTTTACCTTGTTCTAATAATGCTAGCACTAAACAGTTTTCATTTGGCGGTATCTTATACCAGTGATGCTATCGATGCCATGAGTGGATTCATTATCGGGCTTTTACCACTGTTGCTTGGCATAATGGCAACGTTCGGGCACTTAGTGTCTTTATCATTTTTTCATCCTATTATAATCTTTCTTATTCAGATAAGTGGTGTCCTAATATCGAAGGTGGTATTACCGCTCTTTTACTTGTCAGCCCTGCTGTTAATGACAAGTTCATTGACAGATAAATATAAAGTGGATCAGCTGGCTCAACTGTTAAGAAATATTGGCCTTGGGCTAATCGGAACTTTCCTGACGATATTTCTAGGTGTCATTTCTGTACAGGGTGCAGCTACGGCCATACAGGATGGGGTTGCGATGAAAACGGCGAGGTTCGTTACAGGTAATTTCGTTCCTGTAATCGGCAGGCTGTTCACGGATGCAACAGATACCGTATTGGGAGCTTCATTACTATTGAAAAATACAATCGGTTTGGCGGGCGTAATCATTGTGATTGGACTAGCTTTATTCCCAGCTCTAAAAGTACTGGCAATTGCGCTCACTTTCAAAATTGCAGCGGCAGTCCTTCAGCCGATAGGAAACGGGCCGGTAGTAACAAGTATTTCTATTATCAGCAAACATATCTTATATATATTTGCTTGTTTACTTACTGTTACCTTTATGTTCTTCCTGTTAATTGCCATATTAGTGGCATCCAGTAACTTGACCATGATGGTTCGATAAGGAGGAAAAACCGTGGCGTTCATTATTCAATGGGTGACGGAAATAGTTATTTTTTTACTGCTGGCAATGGTGATCGATTTCCTGCTTCCTTCGGGGCAAATGCAAAAGTATGCCAGGTTGGCTATTTCTCTCATACTCGTCTTAATTTTCCTCAATCCATTGTTCCGATTATTCAACACGGATGTAAACCAGTTGATTCAAACACAGGCTCAAACATTCTCGACCGAGATAGTGAAAGAAGAAGCGTTAAAAAAATCAGTTGAAACAAAGAAAAGTGAAATACAAGCCACACAGGATGCATATATATTAGAACAAATGGTTGTCCAAATGAAATCTCAGGCAGAAGAAAAGCTGGCCCAGGACTTCAGCGCAGAAATAATGGATATTACTTTCCTGTTCAAAGATGAAGTGAAAGACCTGGAACATCTGGAAACCGTACAGGTGTCTTTGAAAGAGGTTGAAACAGTGGAATCCATTGAGAACATTGATATTGACTTAGACAAACCTGCGCAAGAAAAGGACGAGCAGACTAAAGAAGCAATCGTATCTTATTTAGCAGAACTTTGGCAGTTGGACCAAGACAGAATCACGATTCAATGGGAGGGTGCAAATGAGTAAATGGCAGGAGATTTTTTCCTTCTTAAAAAAAGATGACGGTAAAAAGCTCAATAAAAGAGGCTATATCGTCCTAGTCGGATTGATTGGTCTTTTGCTGTTGATGGTCGGGAACATTTTTCAAAAATCTTCCCCGGACCCAATTGATTTGTCCACACAGCCAGATCCGGGCGCAGCTGCAGAAACTGCGGTTCACAACGCCGATACAGAAGAAGGGATCAAGGATCTTGAAGAAAGCTACGAAAAGCAGCTCACCCCCTTAATAGAAAATATAAAGGGAGTGAGTGAGGTGGAGGTAATGATCAACCTTGAAGCAACCAAAGAAAAGGTTTACGACAAAAACCTTATTATTGGAAAGCAGACCACTGAAGAATCAGATAAAAACGGTGGGGAAAGGAGTATCGAAGATTATTCCCGGGAGCAGCAGCTGGTGTTGGTAAGGCAAGGCGATCAGGAGCTTCCATTATTGATACAAACAAAAAAACCTAATGTCAAAGGGGTGTTGGTGGTAGCGAAAGGTGTAGATCATATGCAAGTGAAGCAATGGGTAGTCGAAGCAGTCTCAAGGGTGATGGATGTACCGAGTCATCGAGTATCGGTCATGCCTAAAAATTAATAAGGGGGAAGGGTAATGGTTAAAAAGCAAACCGTTTGGTTATTGACAATGTTAAGTCTGATGATTGTGTTGAGTGTTTATTACATGACGGCACCAGAAGGCGATGAAATGGCGTTCATTAATGATGAGGAATGGAGCCAGAACGAATCAGGAGATGACATGGCTGCTGATGCAAACAATGACGAGGGCACAATTATCAGCCAAATGTCAGCAGAAGAGATGTTTGCTGCCATCCGTATGCAAAAGCAAGATGCAAGAGACAAACAGCATGAGCAATTATCCGATATCGTAGCCTCCAGTGATTATAGCGCAGATGAAAAAAATGATGCTCTACAGGAAATGCAGCAGTTACAGGAACTTCAAACTAAAGAGTCGATTCTGGAAACCACTATTCAGGCAAATGCCCAGTATGATGATGTCTTGGTTCGAGTGGAAGAGGATGTTATTAATGTAACTGTCAAAGCAAATGAACTTTCTAAAAAAGAAACAAACAATATTATTAAAATGGCTGTCGATGAGTTTGGTGAAAAGCCAGTCAGGGTAAAATTTCAACCAGCTAACTAAATAGAAAAGATCTCTCCCGGAGAGGTCTTTTTTTATTTGTGAGGTTAAACGATAAGGTGAATCAGTTCAAATGTGGTTACAGTTCTTAACACTAATGGAGTCTGACGCCGGAAATAGTTAACAAAATGGAAAACGCTTTAGTGCAAAGTTGAAGTTTCTACTGCTTTTATCGTAGAATGTTAAAAGGAGTTATTAATACCTGTTATTAAATCCGTAATAAAAAAACAAGGGGTGCCATCTATGTTGAAGGTTCAAGAAATCCGAGAATTAATTAGATTAATTGATGATTCTAAAATTGATGAATTCTGTTTCGAAACAAACGGAACAAAAGTAACCATGAAAAAACAAGGCGGACAAGTTGTCAGCCAGCAACTGCAAGAACCTGTGCAAGCTGCTGCTCCTGTTAAGGAAGAAAAGCAGCCACAACCAGAGCCGGTAAAAGAAAAAACAGAAGAAACACCTTCGCAGGAAGAGAACAAGCAAGAAGCACCAGCATCCTCCCAGTCTGATTATGATGCAGAGGTTACCTCACCGATGGTCGGTACCTTCTATGCTGCTTCCTCACCAGATAGTGATCCATATGTAAGAGTCGGCGAGAAAGTAAAGCCTGACTCGGTGGTGTGCATTGTAGAAGCGATGAAATTATTTAATGAAATCGAAGCGGAAGTATCCGGAGAAATCGTAGAAATATTGGCAGAAGATGGAGAGCTAGTCGAATACGGACAGCCACTTTTCCGGGTTAAGACCGTTTAATGGGGGTAGCTGTATGATTAAAAAGTTGTTGATTGCCAATAGAGGTGAAATTGCAGTTCGTATTATAAGGGCTTGTAAAGAAATGGGCATTGAAACGGTGGCGATTTATTCAGAAGCTGATAAAGAAGCCTTGCACGTTCAGCTTGCAGATGAAGCTTATTGCATCGGCCCGACACTGAGTAAAGACAGTTATCTAAATTATACAAATATTATGAGCCTGGCCAAATTGACAGATGTAGATGCCATCCACCCGGGATACGGTTTTCTCTCTGAAAATGCAGAGTTTGCGGAGATGTGCGAAGAATGTAATGTGACCTTTGTGGGGCCATCTGCATATGCTATTTCAAAAATGGGCACAAAAGATGTTGCTCGTGAAACGATGAAAGAAGCAGGTGTACCTGTAGTCCCAGGATCAGAAGGAATTATTGCAGATGAAGAAGACGGGCTGAAAGTTGCAGAGGAAATTGGATATCCTGTCATCATCAAAGCAACTGCTGGCGGTGGCGGTAAAGGAATTCGTGTTGCCCGTGACAAAGATGAACTGGTTAAAGGAATCCGTGTCACTCAAAATGAAGCAGAAAAAGCATTTGGAAATCCTGGTGTTTACATCGAAAAATTCATTGAAGATTTCCGCCATGTGGAAATTCAAGTACTAGCTGATAATTTCGGTAATGCGATTCATTTAGGAGAACGGGATTGTTCGATTCAACGTCGTTTACAGAAGTTGATCGAAGAAACTCCGTCCCCTGCCATCACTTCCGAAATCAGGGCAGATATGGGGGAAGCAGCTGTAAGAGCCGCACTTGCAGTCGATTATTCAGGAGCGGGGACTGTTGAATTTATATTTGACCAGGAGCAGAATACCTACTACTTCATGGAAATGAATACACGTATTCAGGTAGAACATCCAGTCACTGAGATGGTCACTGGTGTTGATTTAATTAAAGAACAAATCAAAGTAGCCTCAGATGAGAAGCTTGAATACACTCAGGAAGATATCACTTTTGAAGGATGGGCGATGGAGTGCCGAATTAATGCAGAAGATCCCTTCAAAGATTTCATGCCTTCACCTGGGAGAATAGAAATGTACCTGCCGCCAGGAGGTTTGGGGGTAAGGGTGGATTCTGCAGCCTACCAAGGTTACATGATCCCTCCATACTATGATTCGATGATTGCTAAATTGATCACTTATGGAAGAACGAGAGAAGAAGCTATCGACCGGATGAGCCGGGCGTTGGATGAGTATATGGTCGATGGCATCAAAACCACTATCCCATTTCATCAGCGAATGATGAAACACCCTGTTTTTGTCGGCGGAGACTTCAACACAAAATTTTTAGAGAAATATACT
Organism: Thalassobacillus sp. B23F22_16; assembly: GCF_043496955.1. NCBI lineage: Bacteria > Bacillati > Bacillota > Bacilli > Caryophanales > Bacillaceae > Thalassobacillus > Thalassobacillus sp. B23F22_16. Next base: position 17,251 of record NZ_JBIEKD010000038.1, read on the forward strand.
ATAATGGATGATGAATAGTGGGGAAGGAGTGAATGGTATGAGTGAACAGCGCTTATTGAATGTAAGCAGTGATTCTTCACTAGGAAATGTTGAGATTGCCCCGGAAGTAATAGAAGTTATTGCGGGTATTGCTGCTTCTGAAGTAGCAGGGGTAGCATCTATGCGTGGAAACTTTGCTTCAGGGGTTGTAGAACGGTTAGGGAAGAAAAATCATGGGAAAGGTGTCAAAGTCGAGCTGGAAGATGACGGAATAAGCATTGATGTGTTTGTTGTTATGGACTATGGCATTGCGATCCCGGCTGCAGCTCAAAAAATTCAGGACAATATCCGCCAGGCGTTAATAAACATGACGGCATTAGAAATTAATGAAATCAATATCCATGTCGTCGGTGTCCAAATGGAACTGAAAGAAGACGAAGAAGTAGAAGAACAATAAAAAAAAGTCGTAGGTCTCTCTAGCTGAGATCTATGGCTTTTTTAATTTGCAGCTCCTGTTAAATCAACGCATTGATTTTCCATAAAAGCTCCCTTTAATGGAAGTCTCAGTTTCGAGATATGTTGTTTCCGTTACGGTAGTAACGGTTTGGAGGTCCGGGAAATTACTCGCTTTCCATGGGTGTACGGTGAGCTTCCTCGGGCTAAAGCCCTGCGGGATCTCACCATGTACTGTTCTCCCATCGGAGTCTCGCAATTTCCCGGACCTCCTTGCGTTTATGAGAGAAATGGAAACATCAGTATATCGTTCTTCGAACCAAGAGTGAGCTATACATGAAATATGAACTTAAAGCCGCATCTTTATTCAATTATCCATTAAAAGTAGAAGACATCTGCAATATAACAGGGGTTCTTTTCTCCCATCCTTCGGATGGGGTGGCAGGGAAACTGCGAGACTCCCTCCGGAAATGTTGATACACCAAGGGTTAAAGATCGTTTTAACACTTTTAAAAATTTTTTATACTCCATTTGTTAAACAAGTTATTCCTTTTCTTCAATATTAAGGAAA
>NZ_JBIEKD010000039.1:0-16600 GCF_043496955.1 Thalassobacillus sp. B23F22_16
TTTCCTTAATATTGAAGAAAAGGAATAACTTGTTTAACAAATGGAGTATAAAAAATTTTTAAAAGTGTTAAAACGATCTTTAACCCTTGGTGTATCAACATTTCCGGAGGGAGTCTCGCCGTTCCCCACCGGATCTTACCATAGGAAGATTTTGAAATCTTACATTGTAGAATTCGCTCCCTGATAATTGAAAGAAAACATTGTTATCCTTTACATCCTTTATAAATGTGTGAGAATGAAGGGTTCAGTTTTACACTCTTTTTCTATCGAAGGGGCCGTTTATTACATAGGTGGCAAGGATGGGCAGGGAAACGGCGAGACTCCCGCGGGAGAGGGACTAGGTGAGATCCCGCAGGGCTTTAGCCCGAGGAAGCTCACCGTACGCCCATGGAAAGCGAGTGATTTCCCGGACCTCCTAACGCTCACAACCATAACGGAAACAACTTATCCAGAACGTGAGTACGAGCTTAAATGCAACATCAATAGGGCAGGAGGTAAAAAAAAGACAAGTGAGCGCATCACTTGTTCATAAGAGTTATTCTCCATTATCGCCTATTAAGAATTAAAAGAAAAATCATTATAGATTCCAAGCAACCTTCGCAGCTTCCCTTGTTGAAAGCCTAATACTTTGGTGCCGTCAATGAAAGTGGCGGGAGTTCCATATATTTTTTGTTGCTGCAATTCTTTAAAATGATTTTTATTTTCTGATACATTTTTTTCTTTAAAATCTACATTCCATTCTTTTAACTTAGCGATTACTTTTTTACAATGTGCACAATTATTGCTGACATAGACAACAACTTCGTGTTCCGTCATCGATGTGCCCCCTAATAAATCCGAGTAATACTTCTCACTATCTCTTTCAGTGCGTAGTATATAAAGATGTCTACCCCGATCTCCAAAGGGCTAAACCTCTTTCTTGAAATTTTAATAAAAAAATAATGAATGTCATCATACCGTGACAAAAGCTGCCCCTTTACAAGGACAGCTTTTTTATTAGTATGCCAGTACTTCCTCCAGCTGGGTATCTCCTTCTAAAATTTCAAAAGACCCATGTTCCGCTCGTGGAACACTTAACAGGTATGCTAATGTTTCGGCTACATCTTCCCGGGAAATACTGCCAAACTCATTTAATTTTTCTGCAAACTTAATTTTCCCTGTACCGGGGTGGTTCGTTAATCCACCCGGGCGTACGATCGTGTAATTTAACCCTGACTGTTTCAAATATTCGTCTGCGCGATGTTTAGCATATAAGTAGTGCTTCATCGCATCCGGGCCTTCTCCTGGAGTATCTGCTCCCATAGAACTTAACATGACATAACGTTGAACACCGAAACGCTTAGCAAGCTCAACGGACTTGATAGCTCCCTCCTGGTCGATCACTACTGTTTTTTCCGGTCCGGTATTTGGTCCAGACCCTGCAGCGAACACCACTGCATCTATTGTATAATAGGCACGAGAGAAGTCACCCTCCAGGTCGCCCAACACTGTTTCTACACCCATTTCTTCAAATTGCGGCACCTGGTTCGTATCTCTCACCATTGCTACAGGCACATGCTCTGAGTCTTTCAGCTTTTTTATCAATAGTTTACCAACTTTACCGTTGGCTCCAATCACTAATACGCGCACCATATCATCCTCCTTAAAATTGCTCTCTATTCATCATTCCCGTGATGATTTTTTTATAAACAATTACAGGAAATTTCAGGGAAACCGTCGAATTATAACGAATAAGTAAAAAGGAAGGTGGCGTTTGGAATGGCAAATACATACTTTTTTACAGGCTTTCCGGGTTTCCTCGCTTCACATTTAATTGAAGAAATCCTTCGTCAAGGGTACGCCGTAGACAAAATTTATTTGTTAACGTTGAAACAAACGAAAAACCAGGCAGAAACTTCAATTAAAGAAATCATAAAAGGGAGCTATCTGTCTGAAGACCAAGTGAAGGTAATGGAAGGGGATATTACTAAACCTGGGCTCGGCATCGACCATCCCCTATCAAATACATGGATGAATGATATTACCCATTTCTTTCACCTGGCTGCCATCTATGATTTATCCGTTCCTTTAACCCCTGCCTGGCAGGTGAATGTCAATGGGACAAGGCATGTCAATGAATGGGTAAAGCAGTTGAAAAGTCTGGAGCGATACGTTTACTTCAGCACAGCCTATGTTTCAGGTAAGCGTTCTGGCACGATTTTTGAAAACGAACTGGAACATAATGCCGGGTTTAAAAACCATTATGAATATACGAAATATGAAGCAGAAAAATTGGTGCATGAGATCAAAGATGAGGTACCGACGACCATCATTCGTCCTGGCATCGTAGTTGGCGATTCCAAACATGGCACCACCTCCAAATTCGACGGTCCTTATTTTATTCTTAATATGCTGGCGCATATGAGCTACGCTCCCCTTCTCCCTTATTTTGGCGAAGGTAAGGTGGAAGTCAATCTTGTCCCATGGGACTATGTCGTCCAAGCCACTATTCATCTCAGCCATCACCAAGTCGGCAGGGGGAAAATATACCATCTTACCGACCCCGCTCCACTGACTGCCAAAGATATATATAAGCTGCTTGCCCAATCTTACCTTTCCAAGGAACCAAGCTTTACTGTACCTCTTGGCTGGGCCGGGAATTCTTTGAAGCTCCCACTGATTCGTAAATGGCTGGGTATGCCAAGGGAAGCCTTAGACTATTTCACCTGTGACAGTCACTATGATGCTTCACAAGCTGAAAAGGATCTGGCAGACACACCTTATGTATGCCCTGACTTTGCCAGTATTAAAGAACAGCTAGTCCAATATTACAAAGCCAACCGTAAAAATCCTGATAAACAAGTAACGATTCATTGAGTTAAAGCTGCACTGCCCATATTGTTTTCTTTCATAAAAAATAAAAAAAATCCCCAAGAGCGACAGGGTGCCTAACCTGCTCTTAGGGATTTATTATATGTTTATGGAAGAGGACTTCTGTTATCTTTCTCCAAACGTGCTAGTCTGTTACAACCTCTCCGAACCTTCTCCTTACCTTTCGAAGTTGCTTGAAGGGGGAAGCCAACGAAGGCATATAGATGGAAAAAGGGAGCATTACCAGGGATAGGAAAAACATCGCTACCTGAAGCCGTAAAATCACAGTGCCTGGCATAATCGCATTGGTGTCAGGCTGAAACAATAGAAAATCTCGATACCATCCGATCCATTGAATGCCTTCGCTGAAAAAAAGGCCGGCCAGGAGAATGGCGTTCATGATCAACAGGGATATCATAGCGGCATGATACATCAAATGTACCTGCTTCTTTTTGGCACCTTCTTCATATTTCCATATCATCCCCATCAGAAATACCGCAACAGAAACATAAGGAAAGATCATCCATAATACAAGAGGTGTTAAATTCATATCGACCATGCTATCCTCTCCCTTTCAAAAGATTTCACTATTTATATAGTAAATTCTTTTTGAAAGTCTAACTATGATGTTTGTCACAGGTCTGTCACTTTTTAAACCATCCATTGATCATAAAGTGCAGTGATCTTTGCTTCCAGGCGCTCTTTTTGTTTATTCAGACGATCCCCTTCCTGCTGTTCGTGATTTTCCAATATCCGCTGTTCCAGCTTCTGCAGATTTGCTTCTTCCAGCAGAATCAGCTGCTCATAATCTTTTGCTTTTTTCTTTTGCACCTTTCTGATACTAGGAGACTTTTCGCAGACTTCCTCCTCGGCCGCCTGCAGCTCTTTCCACTTTTGTTGTGTTTCTTGATAGTTACCAGGATACCGGTATAGGCGTCCATCCAGTAAGTAGGCAGTCTCAGAGAAGCATTGGTTAAGGAAGTATCTGTCATGAGAGACACCGAGTACCGTGCCAGAGAACTCAATCAAGGCTTCTTCCAGCACTTCTTGAGAATCGACATCCAAGTGGTTTGTCGGCTCATCCAGCAATAAAAGGTTAATACCCTGGTGCATAAAAACAGCAAGTTTCAGACGCATCCGCTCTCCGCCACTTAACTGTTTCACTTTGTTAAAGACGGTATACCCATAAAACATGAACTTCGCAAGGATTTGTCTAGCCTCCCCTTCGGTTACAATAACTTCGTTTCGGAAATAATCAATCACTCGCATATCTGGCGGCACGTCCTGAAGAGGATGTTGCTGCAGATATCCAATCTTCAGTGAACTTCCACCTTGAATCAGTCCGCTATCAGCTTCCTCCAGACCTAACAGCAGTTTAATCAACGTCGATTTGCCATTGCCATTCGCGCCGACAATAGCCAGTCGGTCCTGATACCGAAGATGAAGATCTACCCCATTCAAAATTTCACGTCCTTCAAAGCTTTTACGTACATTTTCTATTCGAAAGACATCCGTACCGCTCCGCCCGTCTGCTGTTAAGGAAAGGTTCATCTTTTTTGGATCAATCAGCGGCTTCTTCTTTTTTTCCATTCGTTCCAAAGCTTTTTCCATGCTCTTCGCCTTTTTAAAAAGCTTTGGATTCGGGGGGGTGGCTTCATTTGCCCACTGTCTCAGCCTCCTGATGGCTTCTTTCATTTTTTTGATTTTTTTCTGCTGCTCCTGGTACTGATGAAACTCCGCCAGCAGTTTCTCTTCTTTTTGCCGCTCAAATGCAGAGTGGTTTCCTGAATATCTGGTAATCTCACCCGCTTCGAGATTAGCAATTGCCTGTACAGTTTGATCTAAAAACTCACGGTCATGGGAAATGATACAGACAGCTCCATCATATTGCTTCAAATAACTTTCCAGCCATTCAATCGCCAGAAGGTCAAGATGATTGGTCGGTTCATCCAGAAGCAGTACATCAGGTGCTGTTATCAATAATTTTGCCAGTCCTAACTTAGTCTGTTCTCCTCCGCTTAACTGGGCAAAACTCTGGTCCAATAACATTTCTATACCTAATCCAGTCGCCACTTTATTTATCGTCGCTTCCATTTCATAACCGCCTCTTCGGGCGAATTCCTCTTGAAGCTGCCCATACCTTTCCAAGGCACGATTCATATCCTCCGCTTTTTGCATTTGGGCTTCTAACGCATTCATTTCGTCGGCAATGTCTAATAAAGAATCAAAGCTTGATTCTAAAAATTGTCTACCCGAACCTTGCCATTCCTCAGGTATTTGTTGTAAATAACCCATGGTCGTACCTTTACGGATAAATAAATTCCCGCTATCTATTGGTTCTTCGGCTGTAATAAGTTTGAACAAAGTTGATTTTCCACTGCCATTGCGGCCGACCAACCCTACTTTTTCATATTCATTTAACTCGAAAGAAAGCTCCTCAAACAAGATGCTGCCACCGACAATTTTCTTGATATCTTTTAGTGTAATAATCATTTTTTTCCTCCTAAAGACAAAAAAAGCCAAAGGTCCCCAGACCTCTGACTTTTCCAGATAAGGTTTCTTTATTCATCTGTCAGATATGAGACGCTATACATGTTCAATATTCAACTGTCTAAAAAAGGGCACACTTGTCCCGTAGACAGCTGAATCATGAAAAAGCGCACGATTGATGTAAAGCAATTCACGATCAATCACACACTTCTGAGTGTATAGCATCGTCATACCTCCTTCGCCTTCAGGATTTTAAATTACTAATATTATATCTTAATTTTCTGAAAGAATCTAGCCCTTCAATTGATCGGCGTGCTTCCCAAGTTTTTTCAGCAGCTCAATTGCCTGCAGTTTCTCTTCTTCTGTCAATCCGTCCGTGATTTGCTCAATTTGTTTCCAATGATCGGGAAAGATGTCATTTAACATTTTTTCCCCTTTCGGAGTAATTGCAGCGTAAGTGATGCGGCGATCGTTAGGACACGGAATTCTTTCTAAATACGCCTTCTTTTCTAACTTATCCACGACATAAGTGATACTTCCACTGGCCAATAATATCTTTTCTCCGATCTTTTGCAGCGGCTGTTCACCTTGATGATATAATAGTTCTAATACACCGAATTCCGTAGCGTTAAGCCCATAACGCTGGATATCTTTTTTTACAAGATCTTCAACCGATCGTTCTGCTTTTGATAATACGACGAATAGTTTTAAGGAAGGATCCTCTTTTTTCTGTCGGTATTGCGCTTTTTCGTCCATAAAGTTTCTTCCTCTCGTTAATATCTCGAATTTAAAATAATTATAAATCCCGTGCGAATGCCTGTCAAATCGATAGTGTAGTGGTTAATAAAAGCCTTTTATGGCATAATTCTAAGAGAGCAATCTCTCATTCTTACAATTCTAGAAAGCGGTGAAAAGAAAGTGGTTGAAGATACCGGCGAACGAGTGATTCCAGAGTATATGAAACCATCTAACCGTATGCTGCTCGAACATATGGCACGTTATCAGTTTGCCATGCCATACGCAAAAGGCAGGGTATTGGATATATCTTGCGGAGCAGGTTACGGCACACATATGGTAGCAAAAGAACGAAAAAAGGAAGTCGATGAAGTAATCGGCGTGGATATTGATCCGGATATCATCGATTATGCCAAAGCAACTTATTATCACCCTAAGACGACTTATCAGGTTATGGATGCTGTCGATCCGGAACTTCCCGAAAAACTAGGAACATTTGATACAATCTTAAGCTTTGAAACATATGAACATATCGAGAATGAGGAACAACTGTTAGCCAATTACTATAACTTGCTGAAGGAAGGCGGAACTTTGGTGGTTTCCACCCCTTTCGGCCAGGGAAGAGGCAAGCCAAGCAGTTCTCCCTTCCATATCCATCAATTGACCCCAGAAGAATTCAAGGACTTATTTACTGATTATAGGTCGAAAGAATTCTTTTACCAAAAAGGGGTTTTAATTGAGCCTCCACGGGATACAGTTCACTACCCCCTTGGAATTGCCGTCTCACATAAATAAGAGGAGTTCTCAGCAAGAGAGCTCCTCTTATTTTTCTATTTCCCCTTGCCACTCATTCATACCGCCTGTAACATTCACAAGATTTTCAAAACCTTGTTCCTCTAATAACGCAACTGCCTGCGAGGAACGGTTCCCGCTTTGGCAGATAATATAATAAGTCTCCGTACGAGCCAATGATTCATAGGAAGATGGGTTCGCCTCAATTTCCTGCAGCGGCAGCAACTCAGCACCTGGTACATGGCCAGAATCATATTCAGCCATTGTACGGACATCAAGTATTTTAGCATCTCCTAACCGGCTCTCCAGTTCCTTAGCTGAAATCTCTGAACTCCCCTGCGTTTCCTGCTGGCAGGCTGCAAGCAGGAAAGTCAACAGAATAAAAGATAAAACACCAAGTTTTTTCATAGCTGTCTCCTCTTTATCATGTTTGAACGGTGCCACAGATCATGACCACATTTTTATCAGGATCTTCGATATGGAACCAGCCGAAGTCCCCATGCTCCTCTATGTCACGCACAATCATTATACCTTTTTCTTTCACCCACTGATAGCTTTTTGCAAGGTCTGCTGAACAAAAGTTGAATACAGGGGTGCGTACTGGTTCAAACTGATAATCCGGATCAAATGCATGATCATCCAGCGTCATATAAGTTTCCCCAGTAACCGGCATATTGTAAACTGGAGACTCTACCTTTTCTTCATAGAACGGAAGTCCCAACAGGTCACTATACCACGCTGCTGATTTCTTCAAATCCTGTGTATGTACGAAAACCGCATGGACTTTCGCTCCGAAGCCACTTTCACTCATGAATATTACCTCCTTTATCTTTCTACTTCTGTTTCCTCATAAGTTAAGAAAATCCTTCCCATTACGTTTTTTATTTTTCCATATACGCATAACCATTCTGATGAAATACAAACTAATCTTATGTCAGGAGGTGGATAAAAATGGTCAAGAAGAGAAATCAGGTCCAACAGAATGTCACAAGAGCAGCCAAAACGATCAAGGATGGCGCTGATGCCGCATTTGATGCAGTTCAGGGAGCGACAGAAGCTGTCGAAAGTGCCGCTATGAACACCGTAGATAAGACTGCCGACGCCATCAACAAAGCTGCAGACGATGATGAGGAAGATGAGGAAGATCGACCTGTAAACACCTTTTTCTAAATAACAAAAGCGCAAGCGCCTTGCTAGTAATGACGTTCGACTAAAAACGGCACGTCCTGTGCGTCGGAACTGGATGAGACCCACTTTCTAGCTAAAAAAACCGCACGAATCAATCGTGCGGTTATCATTTATGCATGTAAAAATGTGAGATGGTTAGGAATCACTTCAATCGTAGACGGGGTCTCGTAATTGATTTCTCCATCCATATCCACTTGCTGTGGCGGGGAGGTGGTTACTTCTATCTTTTCTCCTCTTGTATACGATAACTCCTGGAAGCTTTCCGTCTCAGCCCAAGGCTGATCTAGATTCATCAACTCTTTAAACAAGGTCAGGTTTGAATTTTTGATAACCAGAACATCAAGTAAACCATCACCCGGGTCTATCGATTCGATTGGTATCTGTCTCGTACCTAAAAACTTTCCGTTCATCACTAAAACCATGATAGCTTCCTCTTCTACAACTTTCCCGTCAATTGTCATTTGGAAAGTAAACGGGTCCGCCTGGTTGATTGTCTTTAAAGCACTAATAAAGTAACTTAACACACCCAGCCGGCTTTTTTGGTCTTTATCAATATTAAAAGATGTTTCTGTTACCAGTCCTATCCCCCAGAAGTTGAGGAAATAGCATTCTTCCAGCTTTCCTACATCCACAGGTTTTTCCCTTCCGTTCATTAAAGCCTCCGCTGCCTGATTTAAATTTTGGGGCATCTCTAATGTTCTGCTGAAATCATTGCTTGTGCCTCCAGGAAGAATTCCAATCACCGGGCGTCTATTTAATTTGGAGATGGTATTGATACAGGCGTGCACCGTACCGTCTCCCCCTAAAATAACCAGGAGATCAATCCCTTCCCCATACTCAAGGCAGGCTTCCTGCGCTTCTTCGATTGAGTAGGTTCCTAATACAATCAATTCTTTTATGTCCTTAGCAAGTACAGGCAGCGTCTGAGATAGTTTCTGTTCCATATTGTCATTTCCGGCATTACCATTATATAAAAATAGTGCTCTCTTATATCCAGGCATCGGTCACCCTCGTTTCTCTAGTCTCATTATACTGGCTTTGATTATATGATTACCTTCTGCTCCTAATTCGAAACTATCCAACATCAACAGCCGTTTACGAACAGGTAGTTATAGTAGAGATGCAGGGAATGACTTATAATAAAGAACTTTGTCAAAAACAAATACAAGGCGCCACGAGCTATGACAGCTTGTGACGCCTTGCTTATTATGTAATAAACTAGAGTCTCAAATTATAATATACCCACTTCACATTTCATTTATGACCTTTGTAATCATATTGTAATTATACTGTAATGTTCTAATAGAGGAAGTTTATGGTACTATGAGTTTAGCAAAATTTGCTAGAAACTAACTAACCTTTGGAGGTACAAATGAAAAACAACTTGATTAAGAAGGCAATCGTTACTACTAGCTTTGTGGGTGCACTTACAATTGGCGCAGGAGTCGCTGGTGCAGAAAGTGTGACAGTTCAATCTGGAGATTCATTATGGAAGTTTTCACAACAATATGGTGTTTCTATATATAAAATCAAACAACTGAACGGACTTTCTTCCGACATTATTTATCCTGGACAAACATTGAAAGTTTCTGAGAGTTCCAGCTCTAGCAGTTCAAGCAGCTCTTCTTCCAATGCGACTACATATACGGTCAAGTCTGGAGATACGCTTTCTAAAATTGGGGCAAAGTTCGGGGTTAATTACAGGGATATTATGAAGTGGAACAACATCTCAAGCCACATTATCTATGTTGGGCAAACATTGAAGCTTGAAGGAACATCATCCAGCCAGACTACCAGCACGGCTTCTTCATCTTCAAACACATCCAGCAGCAGTTCAACTTACACAGTTAAATCTGGTGACTATCTATCTAAGATCGCTTCTCAATATGGCGTCAGCTACCGTGACATCATGAAGTGGAACAACTTGAACAGCACAGTCATCCATGTCGGTCAAAAATTGAGCATCAATGGATCCAGTTCAACACCGACCCAAACATCTACAAGCAGTTCAAGCAGCAGCAGCGCAACACAAACAAGCACTAGCTCAAACACTTCCGGTTTGATTTCTACTGCTAAGCAATATATGGGCACACCATATGTATGGGGTGGTACTTCTCCAAGCGGTTTCGACTGCAGTGGGTATTTGAACTATGTATTTGCTAAAAATGGTACTAACCTGCCAAGAACAGTAGCTCAAATCCATAGTGTTGGTAAATCTGTAAGCAGTCCTTCTGTAGGTGACCTAGTATTCTTTGAAACTTATAAAGCCGGACCTTCCCATGCAGGGATCTACCTTGGAAATGGACAATTCATCCATGCTGGAAGCAGCGGTGTAACCATCTCTGATATGAATATTTCCTACTGGAAGACACGTTATCTAGGAGCTAAATCTTACTAATAATATAAAGTTATAAATGCGATACCCTTATCATGGGAGCATTAAACCAAAAACCACGTATTTTTTAAAAAATACGTGGTTTTTTTTAAGTGATATATAATCTAACAGATTTCCACAAATTTTGGATATTTATAGAAAGTATGTCGAAATTCAGCTAGAATAAAAGATAACACAATTTTAGAGCAATTAATGAGCGGTACTAATATTTACAAAAAATATTCAGACCTACTGACTTAAAGGGAAGGAATTCCATCATGTATGCTATCAATCTATTGAAACTGCTTTTTCGGCAGGAAGATCATCTATTTAAGCTGCACCGCGCTGAGAAGTTATTCAACTTTTGGAAGTTATTATTTTTACTGTTTGTTGTGTCGATTCTTACGTACATATGGACCAGCTGGATTGGGCTCGGTACTGATCCGATATCCGTTAATGCTACAGAATTCACCCATACAGAATACGAAATGCGTAAATTATGGTTCCTTATCGGAAGAGTTGCCTATGCTATTTTATTTACGGCATTCATTCTTTTCGTATCCTCTCTCTTCTGGTGGTTATTCTATGATGTGCGGTATCGCAAACTGATTATCATTCAAATGAATGTGTTACTGGTAATGCTGTTGGAAAGAATCACCTGGATTCCGTTAATGGTATATGCAGGAATCGACTGGTATGTTTCTCCATTCTCCTTTGGAGTGGCCGCCGCCTACATTACTGATATCGAATGGATCATTTATTTTTTTGGAGCGATATCACTTTTCCAAATCTGGATTATATGGTATCAGGTCAAATCACTGAAGTACCTTTCGAGCACAAAAAAACATTGGATTTGGCTTGGAGTCATTAGCTGGCATATCCTTTTGTGGGCCGGAACGGCTGCACTAGCCAATTATGATTTATTGCTGCTCTATATTTTGAATGGATAGGATGGGAGTGTAAATATCGTGCGCAAAAAAAAGAAACGACGCTTAAGCTTTTTCCTGGCCCTTCTCTTCATCCTTACCAATGTTTTATTGATCTACTTTGATAGAGAGGACAGGGTGGAACAAAAATCTTATATCAATGACTGGTCAGAAGCTTTTACATACGACTTGCTTGAAACGCTTCCGACCGACGGTGTCTTTACCGCTACAGAAACAAATCCTGTTTATTTTGATGACACCCGCGGCGCTTTTCAGGAGTTCCTGATTGAAGAGGGCGAAGAAGTACGGGAAGGTGATGAGCTCTACGAATATGAAATTACCGATTATGAAACACAACAATCCTCTCTGGAAGCTGAGGCATCCACATTACAAGGGGAAATTACGGCGATCGAAGCTTATATAGCAGAAATGGAAAGCTATGTAATTCCTGACTCCAACAGTGATAATAGCACCAATGGCTTTTTCGCTCCTGACACTCAAGAAGATGAGGAAGAAGACAGCGATCCCAATGCTGAAGCAGAATTCCTTAAGGAACAAACCATTGCCGAAAAAGAAATGGAGTTAGCACAAAAAGAAGCGATGCTTCAAATGGTAGAGAATCAATTGAATGAGCTGGAAACTGAGGGACAAACCATCACAGTCGAAAGTCCATTCAATGGCGTGGTGACGGATATCAATGAAGGACTGGATTCCCCTATCATCACCTTGCAAGCCACCACCCTCCAGGCGGAAGGGGAATTGGATGAAGCCGAACGTAAACGTGTGGAAGAAGGAATGGAAGTGAAAATTACAATTCCTGACCAGGAGGATTTATCGATTACAGGAACTGTCTCATCTGTACAAACATTCCCTGATAAAATCTCTGTCAAAGAAACCAGCGAATACCCTTTTGAAGTTTCAATCGAAGAAGACCTTGCTGATATCCTGCCTGGATACCATGCAGCCGTATCGATCATTACCGACCGGGCAGATGGAGCGGTAACAGCCTTTGCTCCTCTTTTATCTACGGAAGAAAACTTGTTTGCCTGGGTAATGGATGAGAGCGGGAAATTAGAACACCGCCCTGTTGAAACTGCTCTTGAGGTCGATGGTCTGGTAGAAGTCGTGAAAGGTTTAGAGTCCGGTGAAATGCTGGCTCACACCCCACACGCTCAATTCCGCAGGGGGGCCACTTTTTTCACCCCTATTCAAACCAATGAATTAAGGCTGAAAGACACTTTTACTATTAATAAGGATACAATGTTGAGTTATGGCCTTATGGGCCTGATGGCAAGATAATCACAAGCCGGCATTGCTTATAACAGCATTCGCCGGCTTATTTTATGCTTACAGCTCTTTCATTCAAAGATTAAGGATTTTAACTTCGATAATTGTTGCTTCAACTCTTCTATTGGTACGAACCTGGCCTTGCGGTCATATTCTTTTCCGTCGACAAAAATAATGACGACTGGCACCGTAAATATCGTGTATTCCCCAGCTACAGCAGGAGCATCTTCCACTTCAATCTGGTAAGCATCCAGTTCGGGGTATTCCTTTACGACATCCTCAACCTGAGGCAATAGTGAATGACAAACAGAGCAGTTCGCACCGGAAATATATAATAATGCCAGCTGACTTTCTGCAATTTGTTCTTTAAGTCCCTCTATTTCATAAAAGCGTTCCAACGTCTCACTCCTTTCCCATTTTCAATTTAATATATACTATTTTCCACAATCCACCTGCATCTATGCCTGCTTTCCCTATGCGGATAAGTTGCAACCGTTCAGAAGTAATGGCAGGATAAACGTGTAGCAGAAAGGAGAAAGCCATGAAACTGAGCGTGTTAGATCAATCACCCATTTTAATAAACCATACTCCCTCTCAAGCTTTGAAACAAACCACCGAATTAGCACAATCAACAGACAGACTTGGCTATCACCGTTTCTGGGTTTCTGAACATCATAGCACAAAAAGTCTTGCAGGCTCCGCCCCCGAGATCCTTGTCGCACATCTGGCCGCCAATACGGAACATATCAAAGTCGGAACAGGTGGTATCCTTCTTCCACACTACAGCGCCTATAAAGTAGCGGAAAGTTTCCGGGTTCTGGAGACCCTTCACCCCAACCGCATCGATTTAGGTGTGGGACGAGCTCCCGGTGGCTTGCCCAACGTAAACCTTGCTTTGAATAATGGGAAACATCCCTCCATTGACCACTATCCACGACAAGTGCGGGAGTTGATGGCTTACCTCCAGGGGAGTGATCCGTATGAAATGGACGTCTATGCTACCCCTGTCGGTCAAACGGCACCCGACATATGGATGCTGGGCTCCAGCGGCACTAGTGCCCGTCTGTCATCTGAATTGGGTACTTCCTATTCTTTCGCTCATTTTATCAATGGTTATGGTGGCACCAGAGCAATGAAACGTTACTATGACCATTTTGCACCTTCCCGCCAACAAACCGTTCCAAATGGCAATGTATCCGTCTTTGCTATTTGCGCTGAATCAAAAGAAAAGGCGGAATACCTCGCTTCCAGTCTGGACTTGGCAATATTGAAAATAGAGCAAGGCGGACAAAGGGATCATTTTCCCAGCCCTGAAGAAGCAACAAAATATCCCTATACTTTGTTTGAAAAAGAACGTATTCAAGAAAACCGAAAGCGGATGGTAGTCGGCGATCCTTCGCAGGTGAAAAACGAATTAGAGGCATTAGCAGAAGGATACGGGGTGAATGAAATTATTATTAATACAATTGTTTATCCTTTTGAAGAACGTCTGCGTTCTTATCAATTAATAGCGGAAGCCTTTCAACTTTCGGATTAAAGGAGGTATTCGATGCTTGCTTTTGATCATCTTGTCATTGCAGCTGACCAGCCAGAGGAAGAACAAAATCATTTTGAAGAGAAATATGGCATACGGGGGTTCCGGGGCGGCCGTCACGAAACGTGGGGTACTTATAATTACTTAGCACATCTGAAGAATCATAGTTACCTTGAATGGATCGGGATTGAAGACAAAGAGACAGCCCGCAAATCGGATAATCCGCTCATCAAACAGCTTGTTCACTCGTTATCCGTCAATCAGAAAGGACCAATCCAGTTTGCTTTACGCACGAACGACATGGACCAGTTCCTCGATTACTGGGATAAAGAAGGTATCCCATACAAAGGGCCCTTCCCAGGAAGCAGAAAGAAGACGGATGGTACCTTGTTACAATGGCGGATGCTTTTTCCGGACATTCAAGGTCATTCGCTGCCTTTCTTAATCGAATGGGAGGGGAATAATCGCCCCGATGATAGTCACTTGATTTCCAATACCTCCTTCACTTCCATAGAAGTGGGGCTGGGAAACTTTCCTAACACCAGGCGGCTTTTTGAGAAAATCTACCACATGGAATCTCCCGAACATGAAAACTCGACGCATTGTACGTGGTCATTAGAAAATGGTTCCCTGATAGCAAAAGAAGAAAGCGACCTTCGGGTAAAGCTTGAGGATATTATTCTGTGAATAGGACCTAATAACGAAGGGCCTGCCCCATCAAAGTCTTTGAAAGACTTTGATGGGGCAGGCCTTTTTGTCAATAGAGTTTCCGTCCAACAGGTCGTTCGAGTGACAGAATATCTTCTTCTAAGTTCATTACTTTTTCTTCTACAATTCCTTTCGCATCACGGATCCCTTGATTATATATAAAGGGTCCCAGCTCTTTCATGAAAAAGTCTAGTAGCTGCTCTGCCGCAATGCTGCCAATCTGCTCCCCTCGTTCCACTTCAAAGTATTCCTGAATGGAAGTAACAATTTGTTCACGCTCATCCTTTGTAATCTTTTTTACCATATTCATAATTCCTCTCCTAACTATAGAACCCGACAATCCAGTACAGACCGCCTACCATCACTAAAGAAATGAAAGTACCTACCCCTATTGCAACAAAGAATAACTTCCAGCTTTTCATATGCCACCGCATCATAACAGCTGCAGCAAGTGTAAAAATAAGACCAAAAAACAGCGCAGCTCCAGGGCTGCTTGGCGTCACCCAATCATACCAATGAATTCCCACCAAATTCTCCCCCTTTCATTCCCCCTATCCTATATTTGACCCGCCTTCGGCTTATTCCTGCTATTTCTTTAAAAGAGAAAGAAACGTTTGGGATCCAGATTGTTTGAAACGTGATGAAAACATGAACGCTCCTGTCTAGACATAGGCTAGATAGGAGGTGTTTCCTTATGTATAATCACTCTATGCTGAGGAATACAAAAGAAAAACCGTGGACCATAAAAGTTACCGGTACTGGGACGGTGACGGCCGCTCCCGACCAGGCAATCATTGTTACAGGAGTAGAGACAGAAAATATAAGTCTGCAACAAGCACAATCAGAAAACAACACCATTACGCGGCAAATCATCAACAGCATTACCCAGGCAGGAATTCCAGAGGAACAAATTCAAACAGAAGAGTTCCGGATTAACCCAGTCTATGATTTCAAAGACGGACAGCAGGTTTTTCGCGGTTATAAAGTGACGAACGTATTGAATATTACGCTCTATGATATGGAAATGATCGGGCCGATCATCGATGCGGCTACAGCGAGCGGTGCCAACATCGTCCGCGGAGTCGAATTTTCTCTTCAGCATGCAGACTTGATATATAATCAAGCATTGCAAGAAGCATTACGGCAAGCCAAACTAAAAGCACAAACGATCGCCAAGTCTTTTCAGGCTACGCTATACCCTGTTCCTCAATCGGTTGTTGAAAATGCTGGCACAAGCCGCCCTTCTCCCCTTTTTAAAACTGCAGCCCTGCAGGCTGAATCGACGCCTATCCAGCCAGGTCAACTTACTATTGAAGCCAATGTACTCGTCACCTATCGCTATTTTCAATAACGAGTCTGGTATGTGCATATAAAAATAGTTTTAAGTAAAGGCTCTGTTAAACTTTGTTGTTGATTTTTTATCATAGGCTTATTCCACAATTGGGCCGAATTGTGGTAGACTTTTTCAAGAAAGTGAGGGTTCTTTACCATAATAGCGTCATGGGTGGCTGGGAAACTACTCGCTTTCCTGCGGGGGAACCGGCAAGCCTCCTCGGTCGTTTTCACTCCCTGTGGGGTCTCGCCTGGCTCCTTCTCCCGCGGGAGATTCCTGTGGGATTCAGTAGAAGGATCCTTGAATGAAAAAAAGCCCTCCGTTATGATGCATTTGTACCCAAATACAAACATCAAAAGGAGGACTTCCCCTTGAATTCTAAT